>DASVUU010000498.1:0-7117 GCA_036386935.1 Cytophagaceae bacterium
TATAAATCTGGTTCGTAGTGACTACGATTGTTTTCAATCCATCATTTGCTTCTCGATAATTTGCTAACTGCTGAGCCTGAGAATAAAACTCATTTGGAGCTACGATCACAAAATTGGGGACTTCACTAATCCCATGTAGATTTTGATTAGCAACTCTGCCTACGAACTTAGGGGTAGGAAAGTCTGATCCATTTAAAAGTACATACTCACTTATAGCTGTAGTAGTTGAAGTAAACCATGTCTTATTATTAGATCTTGTATAAAGAATATTTTTGGCGCGATGCGGGTCTGTAATATCCCAAACTTGCATGCCCAATGGAGCATCCTGGATTATGAAATCTGCGATCGAGAATGCTTTGCTGGAAGTGGATCGAAAAAATGTTTCTTTATCATATAGCTTTAACTGTTTTTTGTAATTTAAAGAAATGTAATCCAAGGCCCCTTTCGCCCCTGTGCCTTCAGTAATCCTATAGTCTAACCTTATATCGATTCGTGATTTATTTTCTATATTCGACGCATTGAGCAGTTTAAGCGTATTTACTACCTGGGCTTGAGGATATTCCTCAGTTTCAGCATAAGATGGAACAACCACTTGTCCCAAACTAAAGCCGTTAGCGGTCAGACTAAAATAAGATTTGCTGGAATGTAATGCCATTAAACTATATTTAATCTTCAGTGAACTTCCAGGTACAATACCTTCACAGGAAAGTGAAACATTTCTAGTAGTGGAGGTAGAATTAAACTGTTCTCCAAACCATTTTCGGCCGCTATTAAAAAGATTGAAGACATCCAGCTCGTGGCTAGCATATTCGTCAAATTCGGTAATCTGGTTACCCGATTCTGAAAGACTCGTAGTATCTTCGATTCGGCTGCCTGGTGTGGCAGAAATGGTTAAAAAATAATATGAATAATCGCTATACAAGTTCTTTACATGGTTAAAATAATGTTCGCTAGAATCATATTTCCATTTGTCAGGCCCCTCCCCATAAAATAATATGTAATCGTCGGCGTCGAATTTGCCATCCTCCTCACCAACTATCTTGATTGCATTTTCAACAAGGTCTTCTGTCCTTGGTTCTGAGTTAGCTTGAGGCAACATTCCACCGCCATTGCCATACAATCGGATGTTTTTGGGATCAACATCCTTAAAAGAAATACCGAGGGAGGCAAGATACTTTGCATCTATTTTGTATATGCCGGTCTTGGAAATTTCAAGCTTATGCCAGACACCTTCGGATAAAACAGACGGTTGTGACTTTCCTCCCTCCTCTCTCCCACTAGTAGACCTTTTTATTACAGGCCGCTCCTTATTCCTAAAAGTGCAGCTATAGGAAAAGGACAATACTTTCTCAAATTTTTTGGAAATCTTGTTAAATCTAAAAGGTAATATATTCAGTAGGAAAATTGGTGCGTGCGCCTGATAAGCAACTGCACCAGAAAAATATAAAGTGTCTATGGTAAAATTTTTAGGCAAAAAGGCAATTTCCTCTTCAGGGAGGTCGGCATACTGCAGGTCGGAAAAATTCAGCGTCTCTAAATTTTCCTGATTTGGAAAACTAAACTGCAGCTGGGGTAGATAATTAAACTCGCCATACATTGCACCGTCAAAAGACAATACACGCTTCTCGCCCTCTGAGGTCAAAATGGTTTTAGGTGATTCCCAGTTTAAAACGATCCTCTCCTTTTGAGAAAACACCTCACGACCAACAAAACAAAGAAAAATAAGGACAAAAGATTTCGGCAACTTCTTCGAAATTTCCATAAAGCCTATTTGCCCATATACATCAATTTTTGAATAAGCTGAGTCTCCGTTCCATCGCCAGACCCAAGATTAAGCTTGTATATATACAAACCTTGCTGTACACTATTTCCAGCATTGTCACTACCATCCCAATCGAAATAATCTATCGTCGAGGGGCTATTTCGATATTGCTTGGAGAAGGTCTTTACTAGCGTACCTGCCAAATTATAAATGTTAAGCTCTAACGTTAGATTTTCACCTGACTTATTGTGACCAAAGGTAAAGCTTGTTTTTTCTGAAAAGGGATTTGGGTAAGCATACGCTCTTTCAATAGTCAAGTCTGCTTTCTCGCCTATCACAAAATGTATGGTCTGTTCTACTGAATTGTTATGAGTATCCCAGGCCTTCACCCTTACCTTATGTTCGCCTATACTCAATGAAGTGAAAGGGTAGTCAATTGCTCCTTCTTTATATGTGTCTTTCAGTGCGGAATAATATTCATTTAATACAATTACGTCCTTGCTGTCATCCAGAACCGCTGTTATCTGGTGCCCAATTCCCGATAAGGAGGTATTAATACCACTATTGTCTTTTAACTTAACTAACAATAATGGATGGTCGTGGGTTAATCCACCGTTCTTAAAGGTGGTATCGTTGATATATAATTTCATCTGAGGGGCATCTGTATCGGGTTGAATATTAACGGCAGATCCACCAATAATTAGCTTGTTGTTATACCCGGCAGCATCTATTAAGTTTGTTTTTGCATATAAGCTAATTTTTCCTTGCCCTATATTATAAGATATATCTTTAGGCACAATAAAGGACACATCAAATTTCCCATTTGTAACCGAAGCTTCTCCATCATAAATGATACTATTTTGCAAGATATATGGCATAGGTTGCGGCCCAATTGTAGACAATGAATCTACCTTGTCGTAAACCGTTATATAAACGGTTCCCGTAAAATTCTGGCTTAATGAACCATCGCTCGATACCTCTCCAGAGATCCTCACTGTTTGCAAAGCATTAAGTGTATCTACTCCCGAAAAACCTTTGTTATTGATACTTGTAATTTCTATTAATTTTTTAGGATAGGCAAGTCTCATCGATGGATCGCCAAGAAGGGCATAATTCCTGTTTGATATTCCCGAAATACTGCTGTTTTTCGTTCCTTTCATTACATCCCCCAATCGGGGATACTCGCCGTCTATTTTTTTGTAGACATTATTAAAGAATTCTAGGTTGAGTTCCTCATTGCTACTCTGATAAACTGGCCTAGTCGAGAAAATACCGGCAATGCTTCCACCTTTCGGGCTTTTTACTAAGCTAACGCCTCCACCGATTCGTCCAGGATCATCATAACGGCCAAAATCACAAGTGGCCGCCATAAAGAACGGAAGATTGTCTTTATTATCTAGCTGAGCAATGTCAGTAACATTCAAAATATCTTCCTGAGCTAAACCTCTCTCCCCCCCATGACCGCTATAATTCATGATTAACGCTCCCTTCTTAAAAGTATTTATAAGTTCGAGCTTCGCAGCTGGTGATGTAGATCCGCCTGGAGTTGAAACTAATGGAAAGGCGTCTATGTAGATTTTTGTGATATTACTGCTAGGATGCAATTCCTTTACACGCGCTTGCAAAGTGTTTTCAGGGAAGCTCGCATGGCTATTACCATCACCGTTATCAGCGATAAAAGTGACCTTGTTCCGCCATTTTCCATAAGCCTTGGCGTCTTTCTCATAATTTAAAACTTTAGTTACCATACTCTGAGCTTCCTCTGGGCTCGCTACAGGCAATCTTCCTATTCCGATGTCTAACATATCTGCAAGCGGTGCCTCCTGCCAATCTCCTTCACGAAGGTCGAGAAAACCGAAATAATCATCTGATGAAAACGATTCTATATCATGCAGTGAATGCCGTGTTTCATACACTGGAACAAAATTCGTATTGTTTGAAATTCTATTTTTGTAATCGAAGGAGCACGCCCCAAATAGCAAAAGATACTTAAGTTTTGGATTAATACCACTGTCCTTATCATAAAAATATTTCATCAAATCCCTTACTGCAGATACATCTTGTGCACCCGAAGAGAACTCGTTGTATACCTGAGTGGTGGTAACCACCAAGGTTTTCAATCCATCATTATTTTCTCTGAAACTCGCTAACTCCTTTGCCTGAGAATAAAATTCGGCTGGTGTCACAATAACTAAATTAGGAATCTCAGCAGTGCCGTGTATATTTTGATTTGCTACTTCTCCAACAAACTTAGGAGCAGGAAAGTCTGAACCGTTTAGTACAACAAATTCATTCAGCGTTGCAGACGGAGTAGTAAAGGATATAATAGTCCCATCTCTTCTTGTGCTTATATTCTTTACCTCTGCAAAATCTGTTACGTTCCAGACGGCTCCTCCCATAGGAACGTCCTCTATGATAAAGTCTGCTTCTGACAAGTTTGTGCTTGAGATTGATCGGAAAGAAGTTTCCCTTCCATATAACTTTAAACCTCTTTTGTAATTAACTGATATAAAATCCAATGCCCCTTTTGCACCCACCCCTCCATTTCCATTAAAATCTATCCTAAAATCAAGTCTGGACCTATTCTGAACATCTGAAGCGTCAAGGGGGAAAATTTCGTCGACAAGCTTAGCCTCTGGAAAACCCACAAGGCCTCCCTGTCTATCAACGCTTAACTCTGGCAGTTTAAAACCATTCACATAAAAATTGAAATAAGATTCTTTCTCATTTAGGGCCATTGCATTAACCCTAATTTTTAATGGGCTGGAAGGAATAATACCTTCGCATGGTAATGATACCTGCCTAGAAGTTGAGGTAGAATTGAACTGCTCGCCATACCAAAATCTTCCCGAGCCGAAAAGATTGAAAAGATCTAACTCATGTGTATTATAATCATCAAATTCAGTAATTGAATTGCCGGACTTAGGCAGCGAGCTAATTTCTTGAATACGTTTCCCTGGAGACTCTGAGACAGTTAAAAAATAATAAGAGTAGTCACTATATACATTTTTTATATTATGAAAATATTCTTCAGAACGGTTATACTTCCATTCATCAGGCCCTTTTCCATAGAACAATACATAATCCTCCGGATCAAATTTGCCATCAGTTTCCCCATTTACACTAATAGAATTTTCAACAAGATCGCTTGCCCGCGGAGCTGAATTGGCCTGAGGCAGCATTCCTCCCCCATTTCCATACAGCCTAATATTTTTTGGATTGATGTTTTTCAACGAAATTCCCAAAGAAGCTAGAAATTTGTAATCCAATTTATAGACGCCAGTTCTGGAAATTTCTAGCTTATACCATCTACCTGATGCCAACACAGAGGCTTCAGCTCCCTCTCCTTCTTCTCTTTTATTGATATTTGGTGTATTTTTTAGAGTCTCGATGGGTTTGAAGGTAGCCACAAAGGAAAACGAAAGGACCTTTTCAAACTTTTTTGAAATCTTATTTCTCCGAAATGGAAGAATGTTTAAAAGTAGTATGGGCTTGTGATTAGAATAAACGGTTTCGTTAAAATAATAAAGGCTGTCGGAAATAAAATCCTTTGGCAAATATGCTAACTCCGTTTCCGTAAGCTCAAGGTACCTCACATCGGAAATCACCAGATTTTTTAGGTCGTCCTTGCCAGCAAACTGAAGCGAATATTGAGGAAGAAAATTCTTTTTATGATAGGTAGCCTTTTCAAAAGTCAATACCTGCTTTTCTCCACCATAAGTAAAAATAGATTTAGGAGACTGCCAATTTATCAAAACTTTGGTCCCTTGCGAGAAGGCCATTGAGCTAAAAAGACAAAATAATATAAGGACAACAGACTTGTTCATGCGTTACTAGAATTAAAACAAAATTAAAATAGAAAAAATAACACTTTTAGCTTATTGACCTGTTCAATAAGCAACGACGATGTTCGGTTCTTATTGTTTGAGTTTCCACCCAATACAAATTTAATTTTTAAACCTTAGGAAAAGCTGCCATAGGCAAATAAATCAATATATTTAGCATTTACACTTCCATAAGAAAATGTTAGATTTTTTAGTAGTTGGAGCTGGCCTGGCAGGAGTAACCCTTGCACACACTTTTAACCAAAGGAATAAAAAATTTCTTATGGTAGACCCGATGATTCCAAAGACTTCCTCTTTGGTCGCAGCAGGAATTTTTAACCCTATTACGGGGAAAAGAATAGTACAGACCTGGAAAGCAGATCTGCTATTTCCTTACTTGACAAACTTTTATAGGGAAATTGAAAAAAAGACTTCGGCAGATTTTTTACATTCAATGCCTATCTATAAACCATTTACATCTATAGAGGAACAAAATCATATCTTTTCTCAATCGTCCGATCCGGCTTATCAAAAATATTTAAAAGTTTATACAGGCCAAACACCCTATGATGACGTTGTTAAGAATTCGTCAGGCGGATTCGAGACCAACCACTCCGGTTTCCTTGATATTCCTACTTACGTTTCTTCTTCTATACAACTTTTCAGTTCAAAAAGCCAATTTTTAAATGATGAGGTCCTCCCTTCGCAACTGGTGTTAAACAAAGATTATGTCCAATGGAAGGGAATAGAAGCAAAAAAAGTCATATTTTGCGAAGGATATAAGGCCCAAACTAATCCTTTCTTCAATTGGCTTCCCTTTGTATTGACTAAGGGGGAAATACTTCACCTAAAAGTTGAAAACATTAATGAAAAGGTGATTTTAAATAAAAACATATACATTCTGCCTTTGGGGAATAGTACTTTTAAAGCTGGGGCGACTTACGAGTGGGGTTTCGAGAATGATGAAATAACCTTAAAAGGAGAAAAGGAGATTAGAGATAAATTTGAAAAATTAGTGGAAAGGCCCTATTCTCTGATCTCGCATGAGGCCGGCATTAGACCTACTGTAAAGGACCGTCGACCTATTATCGGTCTGCATCCTCAATATGAAACTTTAGGTATCTTTAATGGTTTAGGAACTAAAGGTGTTTCAATAGCTCCATATTTTGCCAACCAATTTTTAGACTTTTTGGAAGCCGGAAAAAAATTGGACCAAGAAGTAAATATCAACAGATTTAATTCGTTGCTTTATTCTAATGATTAAAAACTTTTTATTCCTCAAAGTATTACTAATGCTGAGCTTTGTAATGATGAACGAGCTATCCGTTGCTCAGTCGTCCTCAGAAACTTTTGGCAGAAATAGGCTGCAATTTAAGACCATGAAGTGGAGATATATTTCCACGTATAATTTTGATATTTACTACTATGACGGGGGAAAAGAGTTGGCTGAATTTACTGCAGAATTCGCAGAAAGTGATTTCGAACGCGTCACGAATCTCACTGGCTTTACGCCCTATTCGAAAATAAAACT
>DASVUU010000499.1:0-7966 GCA_036386935.1 Cytophagaceae bacterium
CCCTCCAAGAAAATAATAGCCGATTGACAGCGCCTTCATTGAGCTATTTCTTGAAGATAAATCATCATTAAGGCCTAACGGTCCCGGCAAATACGCAGTAGCCAATCCAGTTCCAAAGCCTATTATAGCGCCCATCTGTACCGGACTTTTTGATAGACCAACTAAAGAGTAGTTAAAAGAGTTAAAAATCAAATCTCCAGCTAGGGATAAGCCGTAAAGCTTATCATCCTCAGGAGTCTTTTCTTTCATTATCTTTGCGATCGCCTGCATTCCAAGCAAATCAACCCTTGGTGCATCTTCATACACTTTCTTGATTGTTTGATGAAGGCCAGTAAGTACCAGAGCTCCTACAACTCCACTTATTATTGATTTTGTGTTTTCCATTGCTATTAATTTATAACAAAGTAACCTCATCCTTTCCTAAAAGTTTTATCACCAATACCCTCTTCCATTTCCGATTTCAAGCTGCCATGGCTCCACCAATAGATCATTCTTTTTAACTTGCAATACCTTTCCAGATTGGGGATTTGAAAGTGTGAACGTTTGTCCTTCAAAAGATTTTAAAATCCATCTTTCCTTCTTTGTTGGACTGATCAAAATATCTCCATTTCTTAATATGGTGTCTTTTTTTATAAATTTCATATGATAAATAAGGTTAGAATAATTGCTTAAGACGCGATTCTCAAACTATCACTAAATATAGTGTAAATCGCCAATCGTTCTAAGGGAACGGGAAATTACATCCTAAACCTTTGAACATGCCAGGTGTTATCTTCTAAAAGCTTACTTATGGAAAACAAAGAAATTGATAAATTAAAAGATCTTGTAAAAGACATTAGGATAGCGATGCTCACTACTGTAGAAGAAGATGGTACTCTTAGAAGTAGGCCCATGTCTACAAATGAATTCGAAAGCGATGCGGTCTTGTGGTTTTTTACTGAAGCTGATTCAGCAAAAATCCAGGAAATTGATCATGATAGAAAAGTCAATGTCAGCTATCAGGATACCTCAAAGGACCTTTATGTTTCTGTATCTGGAGACGCTAGGGTTGTACAAGACAGAGCTAAAATTAAAGAACTATGGAACCCATTACTGAAGGCATGGTTTCCTAAGGGCGAGGATGATCCAAACATTGCCTTGCTAAGAGTAGAAATCAGTCAGGCAGAGTATTGGGATACGCCAGGAAATAAGATGGTACAACTGTTCGGTTTTGCTAAAGCAATGCTAACTGGAGAACAATATGAGCCAGGAGAAAATAAGAAGATTAATCTTAATTAAATTTTTTTTTAAATCAGAAGAACGGATTCTGTCCGTTCTTTCTATTTACCAGCTAAGTACAATTTTACCAAACTGTCCGGTGCTCTTCATCAATTCCATCGCTTCATTTATTTCTGTAAAGTGAAAAGAGTTAATTACAGGTTTAATATTGAATTTATTTACATGTTTGATCATTAAATCAAAATCTATAGGGCTCCCTAAGGTGGTCCCTAAAATTGAAATCTGATTCCAAAAAATCTTACGAGGATCGATGGACTCAATTTTGCCTTGTGTTTCGCCAAAAAATACCAGTTTACCGCCTGGCCTTATCAGGTCAATAAGCTTATTGAAACTGCTTCCCGCTGCACTGTCCAAAATGATATCAAAGCCTTGTGACATTGACTTCAGGCTAGCGACCCAATACTCTTCATTATAATTTATTCCTCCGACAGCACCCATTTCGATAGCGCGGCGGATCTTCTCATCGCTGCCACTTGTAACAAATACGTTGGTGCCGATGCTTTTTGCGAATAATAAAGCCATATGGGCAGCTCCACCTCCTATTCCTGTTATGAGTATCGTATCATTTGGTTTAATGCCTCCTCGAGTAAATAAGGCGCGATAAGCAGTAAGTCCTGCTACAGGGAGTGAGGACGCTTCTGCGGGACGGAGGTGCGGGGGTTTATCAAACACATTTTCTTGGGGCACACAAATGTATTCTGCAAAGGTACCTTGATCCGGAAGGCCTATTACTCTGAAGCCAACCCCTTGATGCGACTGTTCCGTCCCCCAATTAATTGCCGGATATATTACGACCTCTCTTTCATGGCCGTTAGAAACGTCGACACCGCAGGCGTCTGATCCTAATATGATAGGGAATTGTAAATTAGCATATTGTCCCTTTTGAATCCATAAATCTCTATGATTCAAAGACGCCGATTTTACCCTGATTAAGCGTGTGCCCTGGCTGGCCACGGGCACGGGAACCTCGACGAGATTAAATTTTTCTCCCGGTCCATTCAGTTGTAGAGCTCTCAAAGTCCATTCTTTTTATTTGACAAAAGGTAATAAAAAAAGGCCACTATTTGCATAGTGGCCCAGTTATTATATGTTAAGAAAAACTATTTACCAGATTTCGTAGACTTCTCTGATTTTGCTTCTTGAGCTTTCTTTATGTTTTTCTTTGCGGTTTCTTTTTGCTTTGTAGTTGCCATTTTATTTAAAATTTAAATGTTTAACTTATAATTAACTAACCGTGCTGTACCCAAATTTGTTTAAATTAATTAAACGTTAGATTACTGGACCTACGTCGTGGCTTATTGGTTAGCGTTAGTCTTTGTAAGTAAGCCTGCCGATATTTCGAATAGACCTAAAAGAACAAATGGAATTTGTGCCTTCTTACTTAAATTTAATAGCCAGGGCGAAGCAGCCAAGAAAGCACCACTCAAGATGTCGAAACCTAAATGCCATTTTACTGGCAATTTTCTGGAGGCACCCAGTTCGTAATCGGTGAATAAGCTATATACAGTTGCGCCGCTTCCCATTAGGAATAATACACTTTGTTCTTTTTTACCTTCAAATATATTCATCAAAGGACTACTCGTCATCAAAGAGCCTACCGTGTAATCAATTACACCGTGGGCGAATGTTGGAATAAATCTCATATCTTCTCTATTTATTTAAAGTAGAACATGCCATTTTTTGAATTTGTTATAAAAAGAAAAAAGCCCGTAAAGGGCTCTCATTAATTTAATCTTTATAGAAGTTATCGTATTAGCAAATACCAAGTCTTTTACAATTGGACTCTTTTATTAAATCCATTTTCTTCACATAATTATCAATTACTTCGTTGTATTCTGAAGCCTTGGCTCTGTAGCCACCGTCTTCTTTAACTATATTCTTTTTTTCCGTTTTCATATCTAGTTCTTTTAATTGTATGCTGTACAGCACTACGTACAAAAAACTAACAAATTTTTGGGGAAATTTGTTTATAATCTCAGCTATTTAATATGTATTCCTAGCATTTCATTCTCAAGTATACCTCTCCATTCCCAAATAAGCTGTTTATAAGCCCGGCCAGCATCTCTTATGTTACGATTGAGGTCATATAAGCCCAGAGTGTTTATACGTCCATTATCCTCTCTTAATGCAGTATCCCAGTCGACCTGATCAGTTAAACTATACCAGGTAAACCCCATCAGAGGTACCCCGTCCTGTTTTAACCTATACGCATTGGCCCATTGTTTCTTCATCCAATCGACAGAAAGAGGTTCTTTAATATTTGTCTCTGTATGCATGACGGGTAGTCTATATCGCCTAAAATACTGGTGGGTAATCACATAATACCCGAATATTTCGCCTGAAGCAGAGGTGCTACCATCTGGGTGAACCATGTGCTCGTTGGTAATGTAGTAGTCGTTGCCCATTACACATCGGGTCTTCATATAGCTACTGAAGTTATTAGCGAACCAATGGTATTCTTTTCTTGTCATCCCATGGTCAAGCAAATATTCATACATCACTGCACTAATTGGGTATCCATAAGTCAAATCAAGAGACAGAAACCTTTTTTGATTCAGAAAATCGGCTTGCTTCTGGCAGGACGGATCTTCCGCATGAAAATATTCGGACGACTCGCTTTGTATGAATATCGCATCTGGTTGCACCCTTAGAATTTCATTCATTGCCATCAAATTGGCTTTGCATAAGTTCTTCAAGGCAGTTACGTAATATTTATCATCGCTAAGCCTCTCATTCCACCAGCCGTATTGAGCCGAGAACATAGCAGTAATAAATATTTCATTTACTGGAGTATATAATTGGACCCACGGATACCGCTTTGCGAAATCTCTCGCATATTCTGCAAAGATTTCAGGCCAATCCTGGTTTTGGAAATTACCTATCCAATCTGGTAATCCGAAATGACAAAGATCCACAATTGGTGTAATTCCAAGCTCTTTCAGCGCATTGAAGGTATCATCAGAAAAACTCCAGTCATATTTGCCCGGTCCTAGATGCACAGAATAGTAAGGCGGTCCATATCTAAGGAATTCTATCCCAGTTTCTTTGACCAATTCAAAGTCAAGCCGCCAATGTTTATAGTGGCCTGTCTTTTCCATTTCATCTATTCGCTTTGTTTTTCCATTTGGCAGGAGAATGGTGGGGTAGCTATTTTCAATGCCTGTGGCAAACATGAATTTATTCATACAACACAAAAATTTAATTTAGATTGATTCAGTTAATAAAAATTACTGTTTCAACTTAATATGACAGACAAAGTTTTAATATATCAACGTTTTAATCTCTTGTTCTTCTAGAATTTTTTTTTCGTCGAGGTACCGCTTAAGTGCATTTTCTAAGTTGGGCAGAAGAATTCCTCTTTCGCTGCTTAAAGCGCTATACAAGGGTCTTCCAGCTATTAGCCCCAATTTCTTACTATCACACGGTTCGATTAGGTTTGGGTCTAAGCCGGCCTGTTGAACGGCCATAGTTGCGAAATCAGCCCATGTAACTTCTGATGGATTAGATAAATGCCAGATGCCAGACTCGTTGTCTATCAGAAGATCTAAACATGCGTTCACAAGATCTGGAACATAAGTTGGTGAAACAATATTATCACTGGCTGCTCTAAATTTGCCGCCTCTGGACACACAACCTATCGCTTGGTTGGCAAAATTATATTCATCCCAAGGTCCAAAAAAGGCGCTGGTCCTGATCACTAAAGCGTTATTATTGTTTGATAAAACATCCTTCTCAGCCTGCATTTTTGATATTCCATAAACATTTAGCGGCCTAGGGGTATCACTTTCCACATAGGGTTTGTTTATCAGCCCGTCGAAAACAAGGTCAGATGAAAACGTTAGTAACTTTACACCGAAACTATTAGCAGCTTTAGCTAGGTTCGTAGGCCCAAGTGCATTCTCACGTAGGCACCTCTCTTGGTCGGTCTCTGCTTCGTCGACTCTTACATAACCGGCAGCATTTATGATTGCCCAAGGGTGGTATTCCGTTATTACTTTTATCACAGAATTCATATCTGCAATATCCATATCCTGTCGAGACAGAAGTATATACGGAATTGCTCTTATATCACAAAGTTTTGCAAAAGCTTTACCAAGCGTGCCTCTAGCGCCAGTGATAAGTATTGGCGTTTTTTCCCCAGGTGTAGCAACCATTTGACCTTCTTTAAAAAATCTTAAAGCATCTTTATGGTACTCCAGCCTATCATCTCTTCTCCACCACCCTGGCATCTCCAGAACTGGATGTGTGAAGGAATTTCCCTTAATGGTCTCAGTGATATATTTCGAAAGTATAGTAGGACGAGGGTTCTGACTTCTAAGATCGAAAATGCCACTTTCATAATAGTTGTCGTCACTGGTTAAAAGAGAATTCCAATTATATGCCCCAAACATAGACCAAGCGGTAATAGCCTCTATCGGTCGCCCTATGTTCTTAAGATTATTACATATTGTGTATATCTCCTTTATCCATCTCAATTGCTCATCCCGAGTACAACCCAGGTGCACTTCAGTAACGGCCACTTTATTTTGAGGATACCTCTCAAATAGTTCTTCTAACAATACGCCGATCCCACATATTCCCTTTGTGCAAGCCCTTACTGCCTCCACATCCGCATAAACGTCTTTGCCATTTCCACCGTAGGTCCAGCTTGGATATTTATACAACCTTTGGTCCAGATAACGTTCGCTCGTTATGTAGTGGTTTACTCCAATGATATCGGGGGTGTGATGGTTCTCTGCGAAATACTGCAGATCACTTTCCTGTATTCCAGAATCTCTGAAATATTTCCACATATAATGCTGCTTATTAAACGTTCCTACAAGGAAGTCATAAGTCAGCCATCTTCTATGGTTTTCAAAATTTGCTTGATAGGCAAGCTTTGGTGTACTGTAGGTTTTGCCTAAATCTTCTGTCTGTACTAGTTTGGCGTGAGGTATTACCTTTTTAATTGCCCTCATTGCCTCTATTACCGCCTTTATTTGTATCAAGAATGTTCTACAAAAGGTGATTTTAGATTTTCCATGAGGATACCAAAACCCATAGAGGCCGCTGAATCTCGCTGTTGTAAGAGGTTCATTGACCGGTGTAAAATATTCTAGCCACGGATACCTTTCGCACACTGCTTTTGCGAATTCGGCAAGCTTATATGGAAAATCTGGATCAACCAAACTTGTATTTGAGGGGCCACTACCATGGTGCACTAAACCTACAATTGGAGTAATTCCCAACTCTTTAAGCAAGTTTAACCTTTCATCAGTCCAAGACCAATCCGCTGTAGCAAGTCCATTAGGAGCAATTCGCTCCCAAAGGACTGGATACCTCAGCTTTTTAATTCCCATTTCTGCAATTAATCTTAGATCGTCTGGCCGTTTAGCGTGACCGCTTATTTCCGACTGATCAAAGAATTGATCGCCTACTCTGTTGACTGTGCTTTCTATGCCCCCCCAAATCTCAACCTGCTGCATACTTTTCTGATTTTGTCTCTACTCCATTTTGAACAGGAGCATTTTCATTCGCTTTAATCTTTTTGAAAACTGAAAGTGCTTGAGCTACCACTTGATCCATGTTGTAGTATTTGTAGGTAGCAAGCCTTCCTACAAAATGAACATCTGGTCTAGTCTCGTTGGCCAACTTTTCATATTGTTTGTATAAGTCCATATTCTCTGGACGTGGCACTGGATAGTATGGATCTCCCTCTGCCTTCGGATATTCGTAAACAATGGCAGTTTTTGGATGTACTTGGCCCGTCAAATATTTAAAATCTGTAATTCTAGTAAATAAATGCTCGTTCGGATAATTGACGGTTCCTACAGGCTGATAGTTTTTAACGTCATGCGTCTCAAAAACAAAATCCAATGATCTGTAAGGAAGCTTTCCGTATTTGTAGTTGAAGAACTCGTCAATCGGCCCCGTATAGATCATCTGCTTGAATGGGATCATGTTGATGATATCGTGATAATCGGTATTCAACATCACCTTAATATTCGGATGAGAAAGCATGTTTGAAAACATCTTGGTGTATCCATGAAGGGGCATTGCTTGATAGGTGTCCGTAAAATACCTGTCATCACGGTTAGTTCTTGTTGGTACCCTTGCTGTGACAGAGGCATTCAATTCTGAAGGATCCAATCCCCATTGTTTACGGGTATATCCTCTAAAGAATTTTTCATAGAGGTCTCTTCCCACTTTGCCAACTACGACATCTTCTGACGTTTGTACATGCTCTATATGTTCTGCAACCGATTCAAAATATTTCTCCACTTCGAAGGCATTGAAATTGAATCCATACAATTTATTGATAGTATCTAGATTGATTGGTATTGGCAACATAGACCCGTCAACACTAGCGAGTACTCTGTGTTCATAATTTCTCCATTTAGTAAACTTTGAAAGGTGTTCGAAAACATCTAATGAATTTGTATGGAAAATGTGTGGACCATACTTATGAATCATGATGCCATCTTCATTGTAATAGTCATAGGCATTGCCAGCGATATGATCACGTTTGTCTATGATGAGTACCTTCTTATTAAGTTGTGTAGCGAGACGTTCTGCTAACACACTTCCCGCGAATCCTGCTCCTACGATCAAATAGTCAAACATTAAAGTTCCACCAGCTTTTGCGTCACTATTTATCTTCTGCTCTATCGTTTCAGGCAATTTATGTTTACCGTTACTATTATTATTA
>DASVUU010000500.1:0-3654 GCA_036386935.1 Cytophagaceae bacterium
TAGTTACCCTGGGATTACTCGCTCAAGTAGGTTTGACACTTTATTGATAATCTTACGCTTGAATGTATAGTATTGCTTCTCTTCCAGCGCTTTCACCCTGTTGTTGATTTCTTTATAATGCGGAATGATGGCTCTCAGATGGATGCCGTCGTTTGCCAGAATCTGGTCCCGGTACTCTTTGAATAGCTGAAGCAAATCAGGCCGATTCTCAAATGTAAACCTACTGTTATAAGAAGAAATGACTTCCGGTTTATTGATGTTATAATGGCTAAAATGAAAAAAAGCTAGTTTACTTACTGCATTTACCCACCATGTGCCATCAGCAGCCCTAGTTAGTGCGCGCTCATGCAAGTTCCAATTGGCTACATTATACCCCACATCGCGGATAATATAGTATGATTCAAAAAAACAAGGAACGTAATTAATCCAAATCTGATCGTAGAAAAGGCCCTCACTATCACGCCGAAATCCGTATTTTACGCACCGGTCTGCCCACCAATCTAAAAAAGAGGAAAGCTGTGAATGACTAGCCAACGCCACAAATCCCAAGTTAAACATACCGGTGGGCAAAATATGTTTATCATTTGGCGAATACTGATCGTCAACGGGCGACAGCATGTGCGGAGTGAGAGTAACCATGGCTTTACTCAGACCATACATTACCTCAGTTAAAGGAGAGAATACTTGAATGTCGGGGTCTAAATAAATAGCCTGGGTGGCACCAAGTGAGAAAAAAAAGTGCTTAAAATAAAAAGGCTTTACAGTTGTATTTAATTCTACAATATTAAATTTTTGACTAAGCTCGTCAATGTCTGGCATTGAAATATCTTCAGCCAACAATACGGTAGCTCCAAAAGCTGAATAATCTATTAACTCGCTTTTTTTATCAACTAACCCAATGTATACATCAAAGTCCAAGTGAAATTTTTTAAACGATTCCACCAGCACTTTTGCTGCGGCTAAATAGTTGTTAGAGCAAATTGTAAAGGCTACTTTTTTCATCAGGAACTACGAAAATTATTTAAATGCAAAAGAGCCTTACAATTTAACAAAGCCTAATGCCTCTAGCTCTACCTGTTTGGTGGCATACGCTCATCAATAAGAGCCACAGACATGTTAACAAAACAGAACGAATCTATTTGATCAACAATTTTTTCAACCATCTAACAAAATTTATATTCAGAACATGGTAAAACTTTAAAGCAAAAACTGATTCAATAATATAAGACAGAGCCGTTATATTCTCATTCTTTGCAAGATCATATTCTTCTATTAACTTCATATTGTGTTGGATATAACCTAACTCTGCTTTTCGAATAATTTTTTCATCAACATTGGATTTATTCAATGGAAGTAAGCTGCCAATTTTTTTATGAACATTAATATTATCAAAAAACCAATCCTTCCTATTACTTCCTTCAGAAAAATGCTCAAGCAAAATATCGTACGCAACAACGTTTCTGTTTTTCACCCCCACTCTGGAGGTAAAATCTAAATCATAGCCATGAAAACCTTTGAGCAGAACAGAATCGAACAAGGCATCTTTCCAAATGCTTGATTTAACAAAAATAAACACACCATCTAAACAAGCTACATCGGCTATTAACTCATTCAAAGGATTTATCACGAGGTGTTCACTTTCCTTATTACTAAACTTATAGTGTTGTATGATATTAACCCTCTTTGGCTCAAAATTGTCAATAGCAGGCTGCCACCAACTAGAAACAACCTTAGACTTATACAAGCTTCCAGCTAATCCTATTGCACCAATATCTTTATGAGCCAGCATATGATTGATAGCACGCTCTCCCCAATTATGAGAAACAAACTTTACATCCTCATGAACAAAACATAGGTAGGGAAATTTTGCTTTTCCAGCGCCAATATTATAAGCTTCTGCAATGCCGACTTTATATAGATTGTTGTCAAGTTTAATAACCTCATACTCTACCCCTACTGTCTCTTGAATACTTTCAGAAAGCGTTTTAAATACAGTCTCTTTGATAGAGCACACAATTATTGAGATCATATAAACAAGGATGTATTTAAAATCTAATTTTTCTTTTTAACAAAATTACTCAACTTGTTAAAAAGAGACGTCTCATTTGCAGACACTGACTTTACTTTGTTTCTGGTGTCGTCGGCATCAAAACTAGATTGATCAATAACCGGCTTACCTGTGACCCTTGATTCGGGTTTTGCGATTTTGCGTTTCTCTATTACTAAGACGCTATCGTAATAATGAAGCGAATAAGTAGATCGCGTAAATTGTGTTATTGATTGTTCTGGAGCATAGTGCCAGGAATTGAGCAGATCTATTAAATTTTTACTGTACTCAATGAATGTGTCGGATTTCTTGAGGCCACCTCCATAATCTTTCCAATAAGAAGTGTGCAGATCTTCGCACAAGTAAATTCCTCCTTCTTTCACATGAGGATAAAGCTCTTCAAAAGAAATAATTTGTTGATCCATATAATGTCCACCATCATCAATAAGAATATCTAATTCAGGGATTTCATTTATCACTTCTTGCAGAAAAGCCCTGTCACTCTGTGAACCAATGAAAATTCTAACATTTTCGGACTCAAAACGTTTACAAAGCGGATTTATATCAATAGCATAGATCTTGGCCTTGTTTCCAAAATATTCTTTCCACATGTTAATGGAACCACCTTGGTATACTCCAATCTCCAGTATTACAACTTCCTTATCTCTGTATGAGGAAAAATATCGCTCGTATATATCGAAGTAATGAACCCATTTATTCATAAGGTTCTGCTCATTAACTTCGAAAAACTTTTGTAGTTCATTCATGACGCAAGTTGTGTGATGTTAGAAAACCAGTTAGGTCGAACGATAGAATTATATGTCAAGGAGTTTTCAACAAAATATTTATTTCCATATTCTCCCCTCGCATTAACATTAAAAAAAAGATCTATTTTTTCTGAATTTATTTTTTTTACATGAGGTATGGCTACATCAAACTCTATTTGATACAAGCCTGTTGCTAAAGTGTATTTTGGCAAAACAAATTCGACTTCATAGATGCCAGGCGACAACCCATGAATATCATTATAATCATTAAAAGACAACCTGAGTAAAGGATGCCCAAAGCCCGATAGAATGTTGAGGCCAATTACGATGTCGCTTTGCTCAGCTTTTATGTCTATCTTCAATCGTATCGAAATAGCGGCATCATTGAACAATTCAATGGATTCATCGTGTGATAGCACCTCAGTTGATAAAATACTGACGTTGCTATCTCCGTCGAACCCGCTCCAAGCTTGCTTGTTGGCAGTGTTGCCTTGGTATTCTTTAATGATTGTGCCTGAATCGCCAATACTCTTAACAGCACCATTTTCCAGGAATACACACCTTCCGCAAAGGTGTTGTACAGCTGTCATATTATGACTAACGAACAATACTGTACGCCCATCGTTTACGCTCACGTCCTTCATTCGACCCAAGCACTTCTTTTGGAACTCAGCATCGCCTACAGCCAATACTTCGTCGACAATTAAAATCTCGGGCTCAAGGAAAGCAGCCACAGCGAAGGCCAGGCGAACATACATTCCGCTACTATAGCGCTTTACGGGTGTATCGATGTAGCGCTCTACCCCCGAGAAATCAACAATTTCGTCAAATTTTTTCCGT
>DASVUU010000501.1:0-2136 GCA_036386935.1 Cytophagaceae bacterium
TATAAATATAAAGATAGGCTAAGTTCGAAATCACACGGACTTTAAACTAGCCGCCGGCTTAATAGCGCCTCCAATAAATCTTCAACTCATTGAACTAACAAGAGGTACTCCCCAATCACAATCTATTCAATTCTCCTTCCATTAGATCTTCATGACCTTGAAAAGAATAACGATGTAGATAAATATTTTACCAATTAATAAATTACCCTAAAAAATCTCGTCCCCTTCCATTATTCAAAACTCTTCAATGCAGTCCGGCCCGGGCGAAGTTCTATAGAAGACCAATCTACAAATTTAGCCAGAGATATTTCCTACTTTAAATATTCTCAAGCGCCAGCCTATAGACTGTCGTTCAGATACAAGCTTTTATATTTGGAAGGAGTAATACGCACAATAGACTTAAACTGTCTGTTAAAATTTGATAAATTAGAATAGCCAGTTGCATAACAAATCTCCGCCACGTTCATTTCATTATTTAAGAGAAGTCTGCATGCATATCCGATCCTTAATTCGTTAATAAATGTTATAAAATTCTTTTTAGTTTTTTGCCTAAAGTACCTGCTGAAGGCACCATTGCTCATTCCTGAAAAGGCAGCAACCTCGTTTAAAGAGATTTCTTCCTTGAAGTGTTCCATAATATAGCCATACACTTTGTTAATCCTTTCTGAGTCATTAGGGTTTAACACTCTCGTAAATCCTGCACTACACAATACCGCTGACTTTGCACGGGATAAAAAGTCTATGATATCCAACAACAGGGCTATCCTTTGATATCCTTTTAACGTCAACATCCTTTCAAGTTTCGGCTTTACACTCTCAGATGTTTCTTGATCGAATCGTAATCCCAGCGCTGCATCCGAGAAAAAATTTTTTATTTTTTTTAATTCTTTCAAAAGAAAAAAATGACTTTCAGGAAACTCTTCACCGAAATGAACAACAATAGCAGAAGCCTTCGGACTTGATTTTTTATTATAATAAGCTTCGCTGTTCTTCCAATAATGTGGCAAGTGGGGCCCAATCATAACGAGGTCGTTCTCTTTGAAATCCTCAATACAATCTCCTACAAATCGTTTGCCTTCCCCTCTTGTAATTAAGGTGAGTTCATATTCCGGATGATAATGCCAAGGCATGTCAAAGTACTGAACCATGAACTTTTTTATCGTAAAACTTTGGGAATTTTCTAGGCTAACTTTTTCGAAAAAAGGTTTCACTGATACTTTTATGATTGTTGAATGTTAATAATAAACAAAAAATGTGAAAAAAGTATCAGTATTTGATCTTTTTGTAAAGGACTTAATTCGTTTTTACAACCAATTTTAAGTATTAGTAAAAAGAAATATAATGAAAGTAGAGAAAATAAATTTTACGGAACCCTTAAATGCACCTTTCAACCTCTCAAGCGAACAGATAGCTCATTTCAGAGAAAGCGGTTTTGTTAAGTTAAAGGATGTATTCGCCCGCGAACTTCTAGAATACTACTCCGACGTAATTACACAGCAGGTTTTTCTCTTGAATAGAAACACTACTGCTATGGAAAAGAGAAGTACTTACGACAGAGCTTTTCTTCAGGTATTTAATCTTTGGTACAAAGACGACATCGCGAAGGAATTCGTATTTTCAAAGAGATTGGCCAAAGTTGCTTCAGATTTAATGGGAACAAAAGGTGTAAGGCTGTACCATGACCAAGCATTATACAAAGAATCAGGCGGGGGTATTACTCCTTGGCATGCGGACCAATACTATTGGCCATTAGATAGTCCTAATACCGTAACCGTTTGGATACCTTTTCAAGCAACTCCAATGGAGATGGGTCCTCTCGCCTTTGCCGCAAGAAGCCATATTGAAAATATTGGTAGAGATCTAGAAATTGGCGACCAAAGCGAAAAAATACTCTCAGAAGAGCTTAAAGCAAGAGACTTTGAATATCATAATACGCCCTTTGATCTTGGTGAAATAAGCTTTCACTATGGCTGGACATTTCATAATGCAGGAGCTAATACTTCCGGCACTGCCAGAAAAGTTATGACAATGATTTACATGGACAAAGACATCACGTTAAGTATGCCCAAGAATAAAGAGCAGCTGGTAGACTGGGAGAAATGGTGTTCTCTGGTGAAGATAGGAGAAACTGTTGCG
>DASVUU010000502.1:0-6889 GCA_036386935.1 Cytophagaceae bacterium
AAGATCTTTACCGCTACCGGTTGGATCTGATTTCCTTTGCTTCCCTTGTTCCAAAGCGACCTAAAAATTACTCCAGATGCCCCCTCTCCCAGCATTTCCAGTATCTCCAACTCCTGCCAAGCGATCTCGGTAGGATTATTATTCATTCTTTTTTCTTTGTTAAAGGTATTTCCCGCAAAAGCCAACCAGGACAAGCGAGGCATTTTCAATAACCACTCTGGCAGCTCATCAAATTTATTGGCAGAAATTCTCAAAAGTTCGAGGTTGTAACAATTTGCCATTTCTGGAGGGAATTCTTTTAATAAATTACCTGCAAGCATGCATTTTTGCAAACGTTTACATTTTCCTATCGACTTCGGAATACTTGTCAATCTGTTATTGGTAAGGATAAGCCATCTTGTAGTAATGGGAATAGAATCCTCTGGAAAAGATTCAATTTGATTTGCCTTGAAGCCAATCATTTCTAGGCTTTCACATCGGGAAAGTATATTAGGTATTTCTTTGAAGTTGTTGTCCGAAAGAAATAAAATTTTAAGTTTCTTGAGTTTGTCGAAATCACCCGGAAGGCTGGACAATTGGTTGCCTGACAAATCTAAATATTCTAACGTTTCAGACAAACCCAAGATCTCATTAGGAAACGCTGTAAGTCCACATGAAATCTTTATTTTAGTCGCATTGATTAATTCGCCAGCAAGAAGTTGTTCAATTGTTTGCATAGTCTTATTTCAGCACCAAATTTAGCCAGAAATATTGATATGCATTATGTAACGATGGATTGTAAGGAATGCTAGATGGATAGTACCACACCGATGAAACAAAATGGTGGATGAGAGCTACCAACCCCTATTAAGTCATCTATTCTGTCTCAGAAACAGGAAAGGACAACAGTGGAATATGGGTATGCAACGAAAGTTTCTTTGTAACCTGTTGACCAAAGATTCTCTCGAAAAGTTGCCTTTTCTTACCTAGGGTAACAATAATGTCGGGTTTCTTCTCTGAGACATATCCTTCTATCGAAGGGACAATCTCTTCCGAATTGCAAAGGAAATATTCTAAGGTCTCTATTCCAGCAATGTCTTTTATTCTTGTTTGAAATTTCTCAAACTTCGACGTTTGTTTTTCTTTGTCTGGATTGACATTGCAGAAGGTAATCGAGGCACCAAAGGTTGAGGCCAGCGTGATCAACTCATTTATCGAATGTATCTCTGATTTATGAAAATCTGTTGCACAAAGGATATTTTCAATTTTTTTAAAGCTAGCTACGGATGGCACGGTAAAAACGGGACATGGGCTATTTGAGATGACGTCCGCAGTATAACTTCCTAAGATTATTGATTTCAACCCAGTCTCCCCTGGCGTAGCTACTACAATGTAATCGACTTTAGATTTTATGACCTCCTCTATTATATATTTCAACGGCCCTGTGTTCAAGACAAGTTTCAAATTTATATCAGGCTGCCTTTCCTTTACATATTTTTGGCTCTTTTGGAGGTTCAAATTAGCAGAATTGTATCTTTTGGTATTCTCCTCTTCAGTGGCGGTCAGACTTATAAAATTGGCATCCTTATAGGTTATCTGATGCACCAAAATCAGCTCAGCATCTAATTCCTTTGCCAGATATAGGGCATAGTCGAGTGAGTTATATGCATTGGGTGTAAAGTCTGTAGGAACTAGGATTTTGATTTGATTCATGGAATTGAAGAAGGCAGCAATATAATTTCATACTATACTTTGCTCCCTTTTGTTTGATTTATAACACCTTTAAAAGATGTTGTAATATATAAATGATATTTCATTATAAATCAAATTTCTAGAAGTCTTATTATTTACTGAAAGAAGATCATAAGCAAAATGAATATCTCAACATCCTAACCTTGAGTGCTTGAACATCGACCCTATTGCATTCCTATATATACAAGCTGAACCGAATGGCGGTTTTAAGGTTATTTTAAAATAGAAACTTCTCGCATTAAAAATGTTGCCACTATGAAGCCAAAATCCGCCCTTGCTGTAACGTCTGATTATAAGAAAATTGCCGAAATCATTGATGGAGGTGCTCATAAGAAAAAAGCTAAAATGCCTGAGGATGTAAAGCCCATGCTCGCGACATTGGTGGATAGCCCCGTGGAAGCAGCTGGTTGGATATATGAGATCAAGTGGGACGGATTTCGATCAATTGCCTATGTGAATGAAGGAAAGGTTGACATTCGATCGAGAAACAATAAGGATTTTAACGATAAATTTTACCCAATATTCAAAGCACTACAGGACTGGAAAATAAATGCAGTATTTGATGGCGAAATAGTGGTCTTGAATGATCAAGGCCTTCCTGATTTTGCTGCGCTTCAGACTTGGCGAAGTGAAGCAGACGGCGAACTTGTCTACTATATATTCGATGTCATTTGGATCGAAGGGCTAGATCTCATGATGACCCCACTGAGTTTGCGCAGAAAGGTGCTTGAGCAAATTAAGCCTGAGTCTAACGCCATACGATTGAGCATGAGTACGGAAACCTCAGCGAAAGATTTCTTTGCTGTGGCAGAAAAAATGGGATTAGAAGGCATTATTGCAAAAAAATTAGACAGTCTATATTTACCGGATATTCGCTCCAAAGATTGGTTAAAGATTAAATCTCAAAAATTTCAGGAAGTGGTGATAGGTGGCTATACCAAGAATGAAAATACTTCTAAAAAATTTAGTGCCTTACTTTTGGGGATTTATGAAAATAATGAATTAGTGCCTATCACACCCGTAGGAACAGGATTCACTGTGAAGATGCAAAATGAAATTTTAGAAAAACTGAAACCCTTTGAAACGAAAACTTGTCCCTTCCGTGAGGTTCCAGAGTTCAATAAGCCATCGCGCTTTAGACCCAACCCTCCGAAGGCCGAGGTGACATGGGTAAAGCCAAAAGTAGTTGCTGAAATTAGCTATAGAACGGTTGGCTCAGATGGTGCCTTCCGTCACCCTTCTTTTAAGGGACTTAGGGAAGATAAAAACCCGCAAGAAGTTGTATTCGAAACGGCCGTTCCAGCGGCTGATATTATGGAAGAAGAAAGCTCATTGGTGAAGGATAAAGTTATTTCTACCCCCGGTAAGAAGGAAAGAAAAACATTGCTTAATCCTAAAGATGAAACACAGGTAAGGTCCATTGGTGGACATGATATGAAGTTTGGTAATTTGAGCAAAATATTCTGGCCTAACGACAATGTGAGCAAACGAGATATGCTCAATTATTACTACCAGGTTGTACCCTATATGCTCCCTTACTTAAAAGACAGGCCCCAAACTCTTAATAGATTTCCAAATGGTATAGAAGGTATAAGCTTTTATCAAAAAGATGTAAAAGGCAAAGCTCCAGACTGGATAGAAACATACAAATATTACAGCGATGCGGATGAAAGAGAAAAAGAATTTTTAGTTTGTACAAACGAGGCAAGCCTTCTCTATATTGCTTCACTAGGTTGCATAGAGATGAACCCTTGGAACAGTAGGACTCAACATCCTGACAATCCTGACTGGTGTATTATTGATCTGGATCCGGATAAAAATACCTTTGAACAAGTAATAAAAACGGCCCAGGTGACTAAGGAGGTCCTGGACGAAATAGGTGTTCCCTCCTTTCCTAAAACATCTGGCTCTACGGGCATCCACATCTATATTCCCTTAGGTGCAAAATATACCTATGAAGATTCCAAAGAGTTTGGCCGTGCTATTGCAACAATTATACAGTCCCGCCTTCCTGAATTTACTAGCATCGAGAGGTTGACAGCAAATAGAAAAGGCAAAATATACATAGACTTTTTACAGAACAGGCCGCAAGCTACTGTTGCAGGTCCCTATTCGCTTAGACCCAAGCCAGGCGCTACTGTTTCTATGCCTTTGCATTGGGATGAAGTGAAAATAGGTTTGCAGATGAAGGATTTTACAATAAAGAACTCCTTGTCTAGGATAAAAGAACAAGGCGATCTTTTCAAAGGAGTTTTAGGAAAAGGTATTGATATGAAGAAAGCCCTTGTTAAAATCGAGGGATTAAAGAAGAAACATGGTTGATATTTAATACCTGATACTTTTGGCATTTTTAGAATTTTTAGGAGGAACAGTATTCATCCTATAAATACATTTTTAATCATCTTAAGCCAAAGTATAAAATTTGGCCCTTGATTTGTTTAGTCACATGCGACGCCTTTTTTATCAACAAATCATTTTTATGAAATCTAACGTTCTTTTCGCTTTTTGTCTTACCCTTCTGATATGGTCATGCGCCACTAAGCCACTCATGAGAGAAGATCTAAAACCGAAAGATATTGTCAAGATAAAGCTGGAAGCAGAACATTATAAATCATTAATTGATATTAATACAATAGATATTTTTTTGTCTTATACCTTAAATAATGGGGCAGAAAAACAGATAAACCCTAAAACTAGCAAAGTTAGTCCGAAGCCGGCGCACATGCATAACGCCAGCTATTCCTTCCAACCTCAGGGAAATAACTGGAACGACTTCAATGTAACCGTTGTAAATGGGTCCTTTAATAAGGGAACCCTCACTATTGACCGCAAGAAAATCAACAGCAACAATCACGAAGTAAAGTTAAAAGTTCAGTCAAAAAGGACAAATGCCTCCGATTCCCTCATTATAAATATACCATTTGTTGAGAGCGTTAGACTAACATATAATGAGATTGGCCCCATTGCTCCTGGTTTTGATTTACCGATAAATATAGAAGCCACCTACAATACAGGGGAGAAACAAAATTTACCTCACTCCGACTTTGCCATACGAGTAGATGGCAACGAAATGGATCCACCTTATAACTATAGGATACCGAACAGGAAGGATTTTTACTCTGATATCGACATAAAAGGCTACTATAAGCTAGATCCTATTAAGAGAGATTCAATGGTGGTTCCTCTAAGATTCAACGCATTCTACCGGTATTCATTCAATGGGGAAGATGGGAGAAATGGCGGAGATGGGGACAATGGTTTTGGATTGATCGAGCTCAATGGAAGAGATGGAAGACCAGGTCAAAATGGACAAAAAGGAAGTAGAGCTCCATGGGTAAGTGTTTATTTAAGCTCCTTCTACCATGGCGACAGGCTCCTAATAAAGGCGGTAGCAAAATCTGCTCAAACGACTACTCATTGCTACCTTGATCCGGAAACTGGATCGTTGGAAATAAGTGCTAACGGTGGAGATGGAGGCAATGGTGGCGATGGAGGCAGAGGTGCGCAAGGAGCTTGCAAAACCGATAAAACACCAGAGGGCTATCGAGGGATTGACGGGGACGGAGGTAATGGTGGTGATGGAGGCGACGGTGGCATTATTAAGATATACACAGATCCATTGGCAGCAAAATATTTGGATAGAATTAAAATAAACAATCAAGGAGGGCTTGGAGGCTCAGGTGGAAACAGCGGTTTATATTCAAGCAAAGACTTGTCCAGAAAGAAGTCTTTGTTCGAGACCTTTTTTCCAATGTCTACAGGCAGAGGAAACCCTGGCATGCCCGGCATTGATGGAAACTCGGGACCAGAGACAGAAGTTATTATTTTAGCGGAAGAGGAATTATCAAGTAAAATTGATCTTTAATCCCTACACTTGACTATCCTTTTTCAATATCAAATTTATGATTTTTATAGAAAAGACTTTCACTCTACTTGTTTTAATTCTGCTGCTTTCGTGCACGAAGGAAACTCATTCTGGCAAGGGTTCAAAAGGGAGAGACATTGCAGAGGTAAAAATAAAGCCTATATTAGATACTTCGCTTGAAGCCGCCAGTTTCATAAACTTTCAGATCGAATATACATTAAATAACGGCAAGACAATTACCCTTCCAAGTGCGTTAGATTTGCAAAAAGAATTGGAGGATCATCCCGATCAACCCTGTTCTATCAGTAAAAAAATCTTAAAGAAGTTTGACTTTATCATAAACAATGGATACATGAAGGATGGCTCGATATACATCCATATCGATAGTATTTCCGCTGACCGTCATATATTTGCTGTAAAAATTGAATCGAAGAAAAACAAGGTGTCAGATTCGGTAGCAATCGAGCTCCCCTATCTTAAAAACGTAGAAATAGATTATTCGAAAACAGGTCCGATTTCACCTGGGTTTGTTTTACCCTTAGTAGTCAAAGCCCTTTTTAACACAGGAAAAGAACTTACATTAAAGCCAAACCAGCAAAGCCGGCTCAATCCAGAAGCTTTCATAGTAGAAGTTAATGGGCAAAAAGTTAAATACCCCTATAACTATGTCCTTCCCCCTTCCAAAAGTTTTTACAATGAAGTGACGGCTTCAATCCATTACAAACATTACCCGTCAATAAAACATACGATCACCGTTCCCTTGGAATATGATGGACAATATAGAAATTCTTTTAATGGACAAATTGGATTGCCAGGTAAAGATGGTGCAGACCAAGGCGCAGCAAACCGCTTTGACGGTGGGGAGGGCGGTAAAGGCTTTTCTGGAAAAGACGGTAGCCCTGTCAACATTTACTTGTTGTCTTACTTCCATGATGAAAGACTTTATATCAAAGCAGTTGCTCAATCTGGCTCTAATGTATCCTCTTGCATTTTTGATCCCAACAAAGGCTCCTTTAATGTTGAAACCCTGGGTGGAAAGGGCGGCACGGGCGGTACTGGAGGTAGAGGCGGCGATGGCGCCGATGAAACGGAAACCAGAAATGCCCAGCCCGGAGGTGACGGAGGTAAAGGCGGTGAGGGAGGTAATGGTGGAAACGGTGGCACTGTGAAAATTTTCACCGACGAGATTGCCTATCATCAGATTCATAAGATAAACGTAAATAATCAAGGGGGCCCAGGTGGAGATGGTGGAGATGGCGGCAAAAATGGAACCAGGGGCAGCAAGAAAAATTC
>DASVUU010000503.1:0-5775 GCA_036386935.1 Cytophagaceae bacterium
CCAAATTGATTGCCTATATGATGTAGGAAATGCTCTAGGAAACGAAGAGCGCAAACTATGGACGATGAGTAATGGATATGCTCTCTTAAATCTCGCTGGCTTAAATATCAATTCCCAGTTGAGCAAATTGTCTAATGATAAGCGAGAGGAGTTAAAAGGTAAACTTAAAATAGGAATTCAATGGGATACAGAAGTAACGTTAAACGCAGATCGACAAATTGTTTCTCAGGCCTACTGCTCAGCATTACCAGTTACATATTCAAACCTTGATTCGATATATTGGGAAAGCTTCGCAATACTTATTTTAGAGGCTACCTATGAGGCTACCTTATATGCTGCTTTAATGAACTTCAAGAAGACTGGCTCGAAAAAAGTCTTTCTAACGCTCGTAGGAGGAGGTGCATTTGGAAATAGGGTAGAATGGATAAGCGATGCATTAATTAGAACCTTGAAGAAATTTAAGTATGCCCCGTTGGATATAAAAATTGTAAGTCACAGGTGCTCTAATCCAAGAATTTTGGCATTGAAGGAAATGATTTAATACGTTAAATGTTTAATTAAGCCGGACATTAAATTAGCAGGTGCCATAGTTATATTTTAAAATTACTTCCCAATACAAAACTTACTAAAAATATTTGCCAATAAATCGTCGGTAGTAATCTCTCCGGTGATTTCTCCTAGGTGATATAAGGCGCGCCTAATGTCTTGTGCCAGGAAGTCGCCGGTAATTTGAGTATCTAAGGCAGCCAGCACTGAATCTAACGCTTCTTTGGTATTCAGCAAGCTTTCATAGTGCCTAACGTTTGTCACTACGGTGTTGCCAGTTTTGAAGGTGCTAATATTTACTGCTTCCAATAACTTCTCCTTAAGTGTGTCTATTCCAGCCTTTAGTCCGGCTGATATAAATATTATTCCGGAAAAATTCTTAAAGGCATTCACTGTTTTACTGTTCTTGTCAATCTTATTTCCGACAACAAGGTAAGGGACATTCAAGGAACGGAGTTCTGTAATATCTTCTTTGAGCTCCTTCTCTGTCGTGGAGTTAACATCAAATAAGAATATTATAAATGACGCCTCCTTCATTTTCTTTTTGGTACGCTCTATTCCAAGGGCTTCTACCTTATCTACCGTCTCTCGCAAACCAGCAGTGTCGGTAAACCTAAAAGTGATGCCTTCAACAATAATCTCATCTTCAATAAAATCACGCGTCGTTCCAGGAATTTCCGATACTAGCGCACGCTCTTCATTTAAGAGCACATTTAGAAGGGTAGATTTCCCTGCATTGGGCTTGCCAGCGATAACAGTAGGGATACCGTTCTTTATTACATTCCCAACATTAAAAGACTGAATCAGCGACTCAATCACCTTCTTGATGCCGGAAACAAGTTCTTTCAATTTGCCTCTGTCTGCAAATTCGACATCTTCTTCTCCAAAGTCCAACTCTAGCTCAACCATGGATGCAAAATGCACCAACTGATCGCGAAGCAATTTTATCTCCTGCGAAAAGCCGCCACGCATTTGATTCAAAGCGGCCTGATGAGCGGCATCTGTCTCCGAAGCAATCACGTCTGCTACAGCTTCAGCTTGGGCAAGGTCAAACCTTCCATTAAGAAATGCTCTTTTGGTAAATTCTCCTGCTTTAGCAAATCGCGCCCCTTTACGTACAAATAGTTGTAAAATCTGTCTTACAATGTATTCTGAACCGTGGCAAGAGATTTCAACTATGTCTTCCTTGGTAAACGATTTAGGACCTTTATACAGTCCAGCTACCACTTCGTCAAGTAACTTATCACCGTCATAGATGTAGCCGAAGTGGAGGGTATGCGTGGGCTGTTCCAGTAAGTTTTTCCCTCGAAATACAGATTGCGTTATTTCAAAAGCTCTATTTCCGGAAAGTCTTATAACAGCAATGGCGCCTGTTCCCGCAGGAGTTGCAAGCGCCACTATCGTGTCTATTGTTTGTATGGAGGGATTTATATCCAATTCTATTATTTCTTGTCTGAATCAAAAGTAGCTTGAAATTTTTCCCAGCTAACACTTTTGTAATGATCTTCGCCGTAATAATGCAAAATTTTATTAAGCAAATCAACTTCTAAATATCCTGGTACAGGTTGTAATACCGTCATATTTGGGTCGAGGTAGACTGTTGTTGGAAAACCAGTCGCGTTGAAAACCCTGGTAGCAAGCTCACCTTCTGTCATAACTTTTCCCTTATAATTGATAGATTTGCTGCTTTCTGCATTCAACTTCACGGCGTAATACTTTTTATTAAGATAAGCCATAATTGCGGGGTCCTTTAAAGTGCTTTTGTCCATTTTTTTGCACCATCCACACCAGTCAGTGTAGACATCCACAAAGATTTTCCTTGGTTCTTTTTCCGACAGTTTCGTTGCTTCCTCTATTGTCAGCCATTTAACTTCTTTCACAGAATTCTTAATTGGACCTTCCTTGGAAGGAGCAATAACGATATCTTTTTTTAAGCTTGCTGATGTTGTCGCATCAGGTTGAGAAGCGCTGGATAAGTCATGTTTCTTGCAAGAAAATAAAAATGTGGCTGTAATCGCGGTATATAAAAAGAGATATTTCATAATAGTTTTATTATTTATAGTTATAACATCAAATCAGCTATTTTTGATATAATTTTATTGTTAAGCTTACTAAATATTTGCCTGATTAATAAACTTTTATTTGTTAATCAGAAATATAAATTGGTAAATCAAGAATCTATCGCTTACCTGTTGCGTTAAGTTCTCAATTATCAATCTTTTACTGTGTTCAAATTCTTTTATAGAGATATGTTTATTTTGAGATTACCCTATATTGTCTTCCTCATTCTTTTTAGTTTTTCCGCTTCAGCACAAATTAAACAAGATACCCTTGTCAAAGCCTATTTTCTTGATGCGAAAAAAGAAATTGAAAATAAGAACTACGAAAAGGCACAACAAACTTTTAAGAAGATCATGTCCTTGCATGAATCCATGCCCGATGAATTAGCCTACTTTCTTGGGTATACGGAAATGAAACTAAAAAAATATAAGGTAGCCAGAGACGCCTTCAATAAATATTTGTCCTTAACAGGCCCCAAGGGCCAATTTTTGGGCAAAACGATAGAAGCAATAAAGGCTATGGACTGCGAGGAAACTGGCTTCTATGAAGAACGAATCACCTGTGAAGAATGTGACGGGGCAGGAGTCGAAATTATTCCATGTCGTGGTTGTAAGGGAAAAGGTAAAACGTTCTGCATGGTTTGTGGAGGAACTGGTGTCTCAAAAACCAAGAATGACTTTGGAGACAAATACAAAACCTGTCCTACATGTGAGGGCTCTGGCCACGCCGATTGCCAAAAATGCGGTGGGCACAAACAAGAAAAGGCCAATTGCTACGCTTGTGACGGTACTGGCAAGCAAAGGGTGAAACAAAGTTGTACGGCGAATAATTAAACGCAATAGGATAGGCGCAATCTCTTCCTATAGTTCGTTTGTTTAATTGGTGGGCAGCTAAGCATTTCATCCAAACGAAACTATGAAGTCCCTGCATTAGCCGCCATTCTGGTTCGGCCTTTCAATATTCCGTGAAGCGTAATAGGACAAGCTTAGAAACCTCAAAATCATTTGTGGTGTCTTATTTTACTCCCGCATATATCAGCCTCATATAATCTATACGAGCCTCGTTTACATCAATATTCATATTGTTATTCTCTGGAAGGAAAACGAGTTTAAAATCATAAATCCCTTTTGTTAAATGTGATTTAGCGCTATTTGTGAAGCCCCAATTGTTCCAGGCATTCATTCCTCTTTGAGGAAATATTATGGGAAATTTTTTGTTTTCAACGAGTAGTGTTCTTATTCCACACTTGTTCTCAGACTCAATCGTACCATTGCCATTGGCGTATTTAAAATCAATAAAATACCAACCATCCCGTTCTATGGTAACCTTGATAAGAACGGTCGTGTTCTCCATGGTAGTCAAGTTTATAAAAGATACCTCATTCGATTTAGATGCCTTCCCTAAATCCACCTTCACTTCATCTCTTGGTGAATATACCGTTACAGGCTCGCTCAGAAAAGAAGTGAATCCATGCACATCTATGGCACGCACTTGATAGGCCTTATAATTGGTTTCGATATTTATAGGCCAAGTATTCGTTTTGGTATTTGCGACATTAGTTCCATTTAAAAATATTTCATAGCTGTCTGCGCCTTTTACGACAGGCCAGGTCAGGCTTTTTTTATCGGTACTGAGAGATGGCTTAGGCGTAGTCGTAGTGAAATGATTGGTCGTAATATTTACACTTTTATCCGCAGGTAGCTCATTACTCATGTTTATTACAAGTGTATAGTTTCCTGTTAAAGAGGCGGGGAGCGAAAAAACATTGGTTGCTTTGCCATCTACAAGGAATTCTTTTATAGTGCTTCCCACACCATTGATGGTAATGTCCAATCTACTATTTCGATAGATAAAATTCTTTAACGTTTTCTGTCCGACATATTCTTTAGGAATAAAAGGTGTAAAGGAAATGGAATCGGCATGCAACTTAATCCCGAAAAATATACGGTAAACATTCGTAAGGTTTGCTGCAATACTCCATAGCTCTGCATCGGAGTTTACGGCATTTATTTCAGTCTCGATCGGATCACCGGTAGGGGCTGTGAAATTTTCTTTGTTTGTCCCGAACAATGCCGCCGCTCGGTATATGCTTGCAATACCGTGGCTAAGCCTAGAACCATGTTTTTCTTTAGCACAAGCAAGATTGAAATAAGCTTGTACAAAAGGCCAGTTAGAATTGTTGTGGTAAGTTTTTACATCCACAATATTAGGATAGATCATCGACGCTCCAAACGGCAGAACGGGTGTGTTAGTCACAATGTCTTGCGCTTGAGACGGAGAAGCCACGTCTACAAGAACGCTTAAAGCTTCGCCCAAAACTTCCGACCTTGGTGACAGGGACATATGGTTTCTGCCATATAGGTATTGTCCATAGTACTTTTTATCCTGCAACCATAAATACTTATTTAATCCTTCTTTTATATTTTGCGCATATTTCTCATACCGGTCGCATGGCTTTTTTAGTATTTTACTGATTTGACACAATGTCTTAAGTGTATTGTAATGTAAGACATTTGTCCCCAAACATTGAGAATTGTAAATATCTAACGGCTCCGTCCATTTTGGATAGGTCTGCTCTCGCCAATCCAAATAAGATGACTCGCCTCTCCACAAGCCTGTTTCTTTATCTACAATATTTACTATATCGTCCTCCAGGGTATTCTTAATTATTTCATACATAGTATTTAGCCACGTTTGATCGCCTGTAACCTTATATACTTCCCAAGCTGCCAGTGTCCAAACGGTTCTGTCGGTAGACACTGGGTAGGATCCACCTGTTCCCGTGTCTTGTATGATTCTTTTATTTTTCGTTTTTTTAAGTAAACTGTTTTTGCAAATCTCTGGATGGGTAAAGGCAAGTGCCAAATAAACGCTGTAAGAAATATCTCTCGTCCAAGTGTCTGGCCACATGATCCCTGCATTGAAGGTATTGTCTTTAGGGTTGATATTTATCAATACTTCCTCCAGCGCCTGGTTATACAAAGCATCAATAAGCAATTGGCCAGATTGGTAGGAGGGGAGCCCTGAAACATCCTTTTCAAGCTTCCAATGCTTAGGTTTTTGAGGAATGGGTTTTTTAGGATTGAAAATCATATCAAGTGTATAGATACCATCTTTATCTTCATCCTTAAGTTCGACATCGGGATTGCTTTTATTGTACCAGCTTAA
>DASVUU010000504.1:0-4376 GCA_036386935.1 Cytophagaceae bacterium
TATTGAATGAAAATAGAAATTCTCATCTTAGCCATGATCAAATTGAACAGTACCTACGGAATTACTACGGAGTGGAACATATCCTCTGGCTCGGCGATGGTATCGAAGGAGATGACACGGACGGCCACATAGATGATATTACTCGATTTGTAAATGCAAATACGGTGGTAACGGTAATAGAAGAAAATAAAAACGATGCTAATTATATTCCCCTTCAGGAGAACCTAGAGGCATTAAAAAAGATGAGGTTGCAAGATGGCAAGCAAATGAACATCGTCGAGTTGCCTATGCCGGCGCCGATCTCCTATGAAGACCAAAGGCTACCTGCCTCCTATGCGAATTTCTATATTTCTAACGCAGCTGTAGTTGTACCTACTTTTAGGGATAAAAATGATGACAAGGCACTTGCGATACTTGAAAGTTGCTTCCCAGATCGAGCTGTTATTGGCTTAGATTCCACAGATATAATATGGGGACTTGGTAGTTTCCATTGTTTGAGTCAGCAAGAGCCTGAGGTGTAAAATGGCGGGACAGGATTGACTAGGATTTATGGATTGTTAATTGTCAGAACAGGATTTTATTGATTAATGGATTAAAGGATTGTCATGATTTTATAATTCTGCAACCTCGGATCCTTCTCTTTCTATTTAATTATATTTCAATGAAATTGCGGATTACTATATTTTGAAGTCTAGAAATTAGTAAAAATGCTGTATATCCTTTAATCTTTTATAATTCTGTCTGGACAGATTGTTTTAGGAAGCTTTTTATTATAAACCCTCTTAAATTCAAGACTTACTCCACCAAAGTTTATAAGTAACCCATCAGCTATATGATAGGCTTCTAGGTAGTTTTAGCTTGGTTTTTATGTACATTTTCTATTTTCTCCACAGCCTTCAACTCTAACATTACACAGTCTTCTACAAGCCAACTCTTCTTGTGCCTATCTGCTGTTCCCTATAAAATATAGGCATTTCCATCTCTCTTTGAAACGACAGTCCGGCAGAACCAAATTCAATTGCCAGTGCTCTTTGATAAATCACCTCTTAGAATCCGTTTCCTATAGTCGTATGTACCTGCATCGCACATCCTATAATTTTATGAGTCAAGGCATTTATTTTTTGATCAGTCATATAAATTCGATTAAAAGTTTTCTATAAACGGTCAGTCCTAATAATCAATTTGTAAGACTTTACGTTATTGGAGTATTAAAAGCTTTCTTATAGTGTTGGTGCTTACCCTACAACCCTCAAAAATTCTCTCCCCCTATACTCCCATTTTAAAGTTTCTCTTTAAAGAGTCCTGCCAATCCTGTATCCTTTAATCCTGTCCAGACTCTTTTATCTTCTGCTTCAGTCCCTGTATTTGCCTTCTCAAACCGTTAAAAAATTGGTTTCTCTTCTTTTCAGCCACGCCACTGATCTGAGTTGATTTGGAAATAAGATTTTTTATCCAGAGATCTGTTTCTTCACAGAATGCGAAGTTTGATGTGCTCATGGAATTGAAGGTATTAAAAGAAAAGTAAATGACTTTTACATCGTTCATCGTAACCTGTATACAATTGTTACCAATCGGAACTTCGCTTTGATAAAGGGTATAGTTGGTCACATCCTTCAATGTATTGTTCCTTAATTTTGTGCCAAGCTCCGAATCTTCCTGTATCGTAGAAATCATTTCTGATATTTGCTCACAGACCGTTATCGCATGTGCCTTCTCCTCAAAAAATCCCGAGTCCCAATAGTATTCTACCTGCTTCAATACTGCCGAAATAGTATCCTCGGTCCAAACTTCGATGGAAGGAATTTTGATGTACAATTCATAAATTTCATAGGCTGTTTTTATCAGTGAGTCGTCCACCAAATTGGGATTAAACTTCTTGCCTGCAAATTGTGGGGAGTTTAAAACCGACCTATTCCAGTAATAGAGTTTAAAAGCTGTCAATAGCCCGTATTTAAAATAATGAAATATGGGAAGATCCTCCGCCGTGAAAATAATATGCTTCTTTTCTATAGCGTTGATCATTTTCATTTCAGCCATTATACCTGACAAATACACAGGCAAACTAGTGTTATCAGCGGGAAGAGGTTTGTACCGGAAGTTGACTACATCTGATACCCGCAATGAGTCGAGCGAGATTCTAAACTTGTCACATATTACCATTACCTCCTCTATATTTAAAAGCGTCTCGCCCCTAAGCCTTCTGTACGCACTATCATTGCTTATTTCTAATAGATCGGCGATGCAATCGACCATAGCAAGATTGGCTGGCAATTGCTTTCTGATGATATCAAACAAGTGATTTTGAATACTCTTCTCCCCCATCCTAATTTTTTTTGATGATTTACCCCAATCTGGGTAAGTGATATTAGTAAAAAATCCCATTGCAACGAAGGGGTTTTGTGAAAAATGCAATTCAGCTAAGTCCCTCGAACTCTCTTCTCGACTTTTGCACAATTTCTTCTAAGCCTATGTATGCAGTCTATATTTCCGTTTCTGGGCCTGACTTTCCACTCCTACTTTTGAGACATACTAAAAATTAAAATCATGAAAAAATCAATATCCCTTTTTGCAATCACCTGCCTAGCCGCATTTCAACTGTATGCACAACGTCCGAAAGTCACCGTCCTCAATATCGACACAAAGGGTGTGCCACCGGATCCTGCAATGATGGGTAATCTCGTAAGAACCGAACTTGACAAACTTGATACTTTTGAGGTGATGGACAGGTATGATGTAAACTATGTGATTGAGAAAAATCAGCTATCAGTAAATAATTGCTATGGAAAAATCTGCTTAGTGGAAGCGGGAAAGGTGATTGGGGCGGACAAAATGCTGACCGGGTATGTAGAGAAGTTTGGGAAAAATATAGTAGTAACCCTGAAGTTTATAGACGTCAAAACTGGAACGGTACAGCACACGCAGATTGTCGAGTTTCTTGACCTTCCGGAGGAAATACAGTCTATGGTGACTATTACAGTCAATAGAATGTTTGGCCGAAAAGAAGATGCTGTCTTAGCAGAAAGGCTTACCAAAAAATTCAATTATGAAAGTTCTACTAATAACCCAGATAAGGACATCCTTCGATTAGGGGGACCCCGAATGGGTTTTATAGCATTCGCAGGAGGTGAAGCAGAACAGTTGCGTCGGGAGACAAAAGACGGCGGATATGGTGCGTTTCCAGTAATGTTTCAATTTGGATATCAGTTTGAGCAGCAATACCTTAATGAAGGTAACTTCCAGGCATTGTTCGAATTCGTTCCTATGATCACTGGCTTAGACCAAGGAAAGTTTTTCCCGAGTGTAAGTATTCTAAATGGACTCAGAAGTAACTTGAACGGTTGGGAATTTGCTTTTGGACCAACCTTTAGCCTTACCAAAAAAGCTGATGGCTACTATGATGGTGGCGTGTGGAAGCTAGAACATGATTGGAAAGGTGGTCCCGAAAATCCAAACACGAACGAGATTATTACAAGAAATGACAGCAGAGGAGACTTAGCCTTAAACTCAAATTTTGTGATTGCAGTGGGTAAGACAATCAAATCGGGTAAGATGAATATCCCCATCAATGCTTTCTTTGTACCTTCAAATAATGGTGCAAGATTTGGGATATCCTTTGGCTACAATGCAAAGAAAAGGAGGTAATCGGCTGTAAAAGTATTCTTTGCTTTTTGTAACATTTCAGAGAGAATGACTCTTCGCGATAATATTTTATAATCTTTGGGGCGCCCAGCCCGCAAGCATTCCGGGAGGCCGGCACGGAAAGCGTGCCTCCCGGTAGTATGCTGAAATAAAGGTCCTGATTCTTCTTCTGATTTTATAGAGAGGTTCTAGCTTTTCATATAAAGCACATTCCATTTGTGCCCATCAAGATCGCTGAATACACACCCGTACATATATCCCTCCATCTCTTTAGGCACGTGATTACTAGCTCCTCCTGCTTCCACCGCGAGCCTTGCTATTTCATCCACTCCATCTTTGCTGGATGCGCTAAAGGAAAGCAAAACCTCACAGCTGTCCTTTGTATCCGCAATTTCTTGGTTCACAAAGCCCTTGAACATCCGTTCTTCGAAAAGCATTATTACGGTATTTTTATTCCCAACGATCATAGCCGCAGAAGTATTTGTATTGCCCGGCCCGTCATTAAATTTGAATCCAATTAAATTAAAGAAGGCTTTTGAACGGTTAATATCCTTAACAGGAAGATTGAGCCAAAAATCATTTGTCATAAGTTCGTTATTTTTTTCGGTTACTATTAAAGCCATACAAACTCTAAGCAAGCTCCTCTAAAGATGCGGCATTGCACTGTTATTACCAAACAAAGGGAAGAAGATATGGTCGGCTCGATTAGATGGATTGTAGTAGAACGGGTTACTTCA
>DASVUU010000505.1:0-5581 GCA_036386935.1 Cytophagaceae bacterium
AGGCACGAAGGAAATAGAATTCCGCTATGATGCGCAAGGAAACAGAGTGGCAAAGATTGCCAAAGCGATCTATATGGAGCAGAACTCAAGCGCCTGGGAGCATACCTTCTATGTAAGAGATGCAAGCGGCAATGTGATGGCAACTTACCAGCGTACCGGTACCGACCTTAAACTTGTAGACCAGACCATCTATGGCAGCAGCAGACTAGGCTTACACAAAAGAGACATTCCGATAGTAGGAGTTCCAGATGCAACAACCTACAGCTTATACATCAACCAAAAGTATTATGAGCTGGGCGATCACAGAGGCAACGTAAATACGACCGTTTCTGACTTTAGAGTAGGAGTGGCGGGTACTAATAACACGAACTTAATAGACCACTATGCGGCCGTTATCAAAACAACTGCAGACTATGGAGTGTGGGGTGATGATTTGCCTGGACGAGGCGACAAGGAGAAGGACTTTAGGTTTGGGTTTAATGGTATGGAGAAGGATGACGACCTTAAAGGGGATGGGAATAGTTATGATTTTGGTGCGAGAATTTATGATCCGAGGATTGGACGGTTTTTAAGTATAGATCCATTGTCAAAAAAGTATCCCTCCTATACTCCTTATTCTTTTGCTGGTAATAAACCAATTGCTGCAATAGATGTAGATGGTTTAGAACAAGTTATTGTGGTAAAAGAATTCACGAAGTCTACCAACGGCAAAACACAAACTTTGAAGAATGTAAGTGAAAGGGAAATTGCTATGTTGCCCTTGATGTCTAAAAAGATTGTTGGCTACGAGTTCAAATTAAATGGGAAAACTTATACGGCGAACAGTAATCAAACAACCTTTGGAAGGGACGGTCGAGGTGAAAATCCGGGTGTTGAAGGTAATTTCTCGGGTGTTTATACATTATCTCAAGATGATATGGCTGATCTTTTTGCTACAGGCCTTGATGTAATTAACAGGTATGGAGATATTGACAATGCCTTTATGAATGAATCAGTTGGTGCTGGCGCTGAGCTTGATTTTAAATTTACTCTATATTCAATCTTAGGAGTTGAGCAGAATTCATTAATTCAAATAGACGGAGTTGTATACAATGCAAATGAAGCCGGTAATTTTCTTTGGGGAGCTTTGAACGAATATGCTGACGAAGTAACAGATATAACTAATGTGATAGATCCCTCATCCCTCGCACAGTCTGGAACTATTTGGGGCCAAAAAAGGCTTGATGAATCTCATGAGCAAAAAGCTTTAGATGATGGAGAAAATTATGGGATAAAATTATCTGAAAATACTAGTTTTAATAAAAAAGTTCAGGGTAAAATTGCAAATAAAGAAATGTTAGATAAGTCTTATGTTGAAGATTAGTATAAATGTATTTTTAATTGGAATCCTTCTACTTAGCTTTAGTTGTAAAGAAAAGTTTAACGGTGCTTCCAAATATTACGATTATTGTAAAATTAATGGTCGGGCATTTGAATTATTAATGATGGAAGTGAAGTCAGATTCCTTAAATTACAAAAAGAAAATAACCTTTGACGATAACTCTCATTTTAAGAACACAATAGCTCCCGGAGGTGCGATAAAAGACTCTATGAAAAAGCATCGTATTCACGAAATCTACTGGGATCCTAACGAGGTTAGTTTTAGATTTATCTCACTGTCAAAATCCGATAAATTTAATAGTTGGTGGATCTACAGAAATCATAACGTTAAAGATACTATGACAAGTACTTATTATATCAAGGTAATAGATTCTAGTCAATATTTTTTTGCAGAAATGTATTAGAATTCTAACAGGTTCTTGCCTCCCTCCATGGGCGTATTTTGCAACGAGGATCAATGAGGTGTGCGTTTGTAACTCTCGTTGCTTCAAATGAAAATATATGAAATAATAGAGTAAATTATGTTGAAGAAGGGCGAAGTAAATTCTTTATAATATCAGAATAAGAAGATTGAAATATTTATATGACTCTTACAACAAACGAATTAAAACAATTAAACAAAAAGATATGAAAACAAAATTACTATTGATGATGGGGATGGTGCTGTTTTTTGTGGAGCGAGGGGTGGGGCAGTGTCCTGTCGTTTCTTATTCTATAGAGGATGTGCCGCAGGAATATCTTTTAAAGGGTGGATCTTCGTTCCATAAAGGTATAAAGATTTTAATGGAGGATACATTAATGCCCTATAGATTCCAAATAGAATATTTCTCTAAGGAAGGACAAAAATTAATGAAAGAAAAGTTTATGAGTCATAAATACAAGGTCGATCTTCCAGGTTACAAATGGAATTCTCATGTTTATGATTCGATCGATTCTTTTCACGCGGTTTTACTTGACTTGCGTCATTCCTGGATTCCATTAGATTTAGAGACCTTAACCAAATCGGAGTTTATTAATTTAAAAGTATCAACCTTTTTATATAGCAGACAATGGGATTGGGGATTGGCAGATACACTTTGTGACCTTACTTTGAAAAGCAGAGATTTGTTGCCCATTAATAATATTCAAACAAATGAATATATTATTTATTCAAACAATAATGGAATGATATTCGAATCAAAGAATTCGGATTTCATAGTTGATAAAGTCTTAGTCACAGATTTTGGTGGTAAAGCTACCTCAATAGATTTTTTGAAAAGCTCATTGAACGCCTACTTTTTGGATACAGAATCTCTAACTTCTGGAGTGTACATTTTACAAATATTCTCAAAAGATGGTAAGATGGTAAGTAAGAAATTTTTGGTAAATTAAGATGATGAAAGTATTTAAATTGTTGTTGCTAAGTTTCGGGATATTTATCACACTTGACTTATTTGCCCAGTCTGTTATCGGATTAGACGATAAATTGATTGAGGCAGAGGCAAAACATTTGGGGATGTCTAAAGAGGCTTTTATTAAGATCATTCAAGAAAACGCTTTAAAATCTAGTTCTAGAAAATCAAGTCTAAGATTAGATGCTGAAAACGTTTCCAATGAACAACCACTTGCAGCGGTCCCAGAACGTTTTCTCAGCGATATCGAAGACACTGCGAACTCTGGCTGTTATAACCTCGACTTTGAAAATAAAGCTAATCACTTTGAGGGATGGTACGGTGATGCGGCAACAGGTATTTATCGAGCAAAAGGTTACTGTTATAGTAATCCAACAGGCGCTCCCTATCCAATTCCACAACCCTCTTTTGACCAGCCGTGGAATCTTAAAACCGGCCTACCTGAGCCCACTTATTTTAGGGATTTTACGAATACTTTCGGTCATATAAATCAACGATTTCAAGTGATGAGCAATAAGGCTCAATTAGATCCATACTTACAACAATGTGTCGATCTAAATATTTATACGCCAGAGCAAGCTAAAGCGATCAATTTGCCGACGGTAGCTAAGGGTAGCGATTTTTCAATTAAGCTTGGTAATAATTTTAACGGTTATGAACAAGATATGTTGATGCAGGTTTTTAACGTATCTGAAAGATATTATTCTTACAATACGGCGGTTGTATTTGATCACCCCACTAAAGGGCATGACTCATGCTCACAACCTTATTTTATGGTTAGACTTTATTCTTATGACCAATTAAAATACGTGGAATGTGCTGATTATGTAATCAGGTCTGGGCAAGCCTCCAAGGGTCTCATCTACCCAATAGAGATTAATGGTGATACAACATTTAAATATCCCAGTATTATAAAGGACTCAACCGGGTTCCAATATTCATATGAAAACCCTCAAATCAACAGGGTCGATGCTTTAGCCTTTCGTCCATGGCAGACCAATACAATTGATTTTCAGAAAGTACTTGGTGATAAATTTATAGGACGAAAAGTAAGGATTGAATTCACCGTCAGCGATTGCAGTGCAACTGGACATTTTGGGTATGCTTATGTTGATGGTGCTTGCTTAAAATCCAATATATCTACCAATGGGATGTTATGTAAGAATAACAATTTAAGGTTTTTTTCAAATTCGACGGGTAGTTTTGATGGAGAAAGTTATTCCTGGAGTTTTGGTGACGGAAAAACCTCACCAGAGGAGAAGCCTTGCCATACTTATGCTAGTCCAGGAACGTATAATGTTAAATTAGAGCTTACTCTACCTCCTTCTGCGAATTCTTGCACAGAAAAATTAGTGTTTAATCATGTTGTAGTTATCACAGATCAATGTGTTACAAAGCCAATTGACTTGACAATTAATGGCGACTGCTTAGGTTCGCCAACGCTTCTTTCTACACCATCGGATGATAAATACCAGTCTGGAACATATGCCTGGGAATTTGGCGACGGTACTGTGAGCGCTGACAGAGCTCCGTGTCATACGTTTCCAGCAAGTCCAATGGAGTTTTTAGTAAAGCTGAGAATATCTCCGCCTATCAATACCTGCATGAACGGTGACGCCAATGCGCTAAGCGAAATATTTGAAGGATCACAAAATATCACGATTAAAAATTGCTCGGCTCCGTTAAGTGCACTGGGTCAGTGCTCAAACAGTCCCATAGCATTGAAGAGTAGCACTAATAGTATAGGGCCATGGAATGTAATTAAAGTTGAGGAGAACGGAGCCGAAACCAGTATTGCCTCAGAGACCGCTACAATGTTATGTAAAACTTTTGAGCCTGGTTCATATAGAGCAACATTTGGGTCAGGCGGAACAACGACAACTAATAACGGTTGCCCAGGAAGCACCACCTTGCCTCCTTCTCAGGTAACATTCATTGTCAAGGATTGTCCAAGGCCTGTAATCACCTACCAAGGTGAACTTTGCACTGGTGCTACCATTTCACTACAAAGCAGCAATACAGAACCATACTCATCCCTCACACCTAGATGGAATATAGCTTGGCAAAGGCAAATTGATTGGGATCCTGAGAAGCTTAATAAGTTTAGCTTCTGCCAGAAGTTCGAAAATGCAGGAGAATATAAACTGAATCTTTCTTTTCAGCTAGAGAACAATGGTTGCGAAGGCAGCGATGCTCTTGTAACAGCAGAAGAGAAAATAATGACAATCAAAGACTGTCCACCTCCAATCATCGTTTCACCGGCTGTATGTCTTGGAAAGGTAAGTCAGTTTAGCCTGGTTCCAACTCAAACTGCCACGACCTATGTTTGGAAGTTTGGAGACGGCACAGAATATAACTCAAACTCTGGCGTAAACGGTCAGAATCCGAATGGGCCTACGCATACCTATGAGAAAGCGGGTTCATATCCTATCACTGTCGACCTGTCATTTGCATCACAGAACACTTGCAATGTGCCAAGAGAAGTGAAAGGCATCACAGGCAAGCACAACGTAGAAAACTGCGATCCAAAATGCGCGATATTCAAACCAGAGCCAGGAAAGAAGTATTTGGTCTCAGGCTGGGCTTCAGAGGAGAGAATGGTTGAAGAAGCAACGCCAATACTCAACTACAGCCACGCCAAACTCATTGTTACCTTTATGACAATAGACGATAATGTAGTGGAGAAGTTTGAGTTTGCCACGAGCCCAAACACACCCATTATAGATGGTTGGCAAAAGATAGAAGGAGTGCTTACAGCCCCAAAGGTATTTTCCAAAGTAAGCATACAACTTGCTCCTTCATTGACAGAC
>DASVUU010000506.1:0-2233 GCA_036386935.1 Cytophagaceae bacterium
TAAGGAAATAAGTGCTCTCAACTTGTCGAGAAGATCTTTCTTAATCTCCAGGTTTTTGTCTTTTTCCTTCTCTTGATTGCTATGCGCTACGCTAAGTTTATCCCTGATTTCGTCAAATGTCTTTTCAAATTTTACTGTTACCGCGTCTTTTTTGAAATCAAAATCCCCCTCCTCGCTACCGTTCTCGATAAACTTTTGCAATGCCGCATTGCGCTCTCCTTCGGCAATGGCGTCAAAGTGGCTTTTAATCTGCTTTAAAGTATTGTTAGACTTTCCTAAGTTATCTTCTACCTTAAACTCTAAAAGATATTTTAACAACTCTTCTTTCGAAAGCTTCTCCAAATCTAAGGCCTCTTCTTCAGCAACATCAACCTGCTCTTCGTGTAAATCTGCAGTTAAAAGTGATTTGGGCTCTAAGTTTTGAACGTTAGTTGGTTGAGCTGTTATTTCATTTTCCATAGTCTTGAGAATAAATAGATTCTAATTAGTTCAGTCGAGGGTCAATTGGATAATTGGCGAACATTTTATATTTCCCTCCCATATTTTTTAATATTACCCTCCACAATTCTTCAGGCGGCACATCAAAAAGATCCTCTGCAGTGGCATCCCCAATGATCCAAGAACTTTGGCTTATCTCTGCCTGCAATTGTCCTTCTCCCCAACCTGAATAGCCGAGAAAAAATCTTATATCTTCCGAAGGAATCTCATTTTTTAACAACAACCGTTTTACTTGATCAAAGTTACCTCCCCAGTAAACGTTTTCAGCAATTTCCCTGTCTCCCTCCAATGCAAAATCGTGCCTATGGATAAAATGTAAAGTATCCTGCCCCACTGGCCCACCCACGTATATTGAATCTGAGTAATTTTTGACACCTGCTATCACAGAATCTAAACTGATAATGGAAGGCTTATTCAACACAAATCCAAAACTACTCTCCTCACTATGATCACACAATAATATTACAGATCTTTCGAAATTACTATCTCCTAAGAAAGGCTCCGAAACCAATATTTTTCCCTTGGCCAACATATTTTTATAAATCTTTTGATTAACAGTTTATTAAGTAAGGCCTATTGTAAATATAACATTTTTATTATTTTTAGATAACATCTGAAAACGAATCATATAATGTTATAATAAAATATTGGCTAAATGATATAATTTAAACAACTCTAAATTTGATTTGTTTGCTCTACAATCTGGAGACGTCCAGAATCTAATAGACTTAAAGAAAATTAAATATTAAGTTTGCACCCACGATTGAAAACAGTTTCCTCCATGAATAACATTTCTGCCTTAAGGATGGAATATAAAAAGAAAGAGCTCACGGAAAGAGACCTTTTTCCAAGCCCATACCAACAGTTTGAGGCCTGGTTGAGTGAAGCATTGGCAGCTGAAGTAAATGAACCCACCGCTATGTGTGTGTCCACAGTTTCTGCAGATCACAAACCTTCGTCAAGGATATTATTGTTGAAAGACTATGGTGAAGAAGGATTTATTTTTTTTACAAACTACAAAAGTAAGAAGGGGAAAGATCTTGACGAAAATAGCAGCGTGGCCCTCAATTTTTTTTGGCCGGAATTAGAAAGACAAGTGAGAATAGAAGGTAGGGTTCAGAAAACAGACTCTGCATTATCGGATGAGTATTTTCAGTCTAGGCCAAGAGGAAGCCAAATTGGTGCTTTGGTTTCTTCTCAAAGTGAAATTATTCAAGACAGAGGCACCTTAGAAAGATTGAAGTTGGAGCTTGAGATACAATATGAGGGGAAACCAATACCTCGTCCGACATATTGGGGTGGATTTAGGGTCAGTCCAGACCTATTAGAATTTTGGCAAGGCAGGCCAAACCGACTACACGATCGAATCGTTTTTTCTAAAAACGCAACAACTTGGGAGGTAAACAGACTGGCGCCTTAATAAATTAGATGATATCAAACAGATTTTTCACGTTCAATTTCTTTTCTGAAATAAATCCCTCTCCATACCTGACACCTATTGCATGGCCCATTTCACGGTTACGTGAATCGATAAACGGTAAAAAATCTTCATTGGAAATATAAGTAACTACTTCCTTTTCTGAAGGGTCGTAAAATTGACTTCCATATGCTTTAATCGACTGCAGTTTGACCTCCCAATATTCAGAGATATCTACAATAAAGTCTGGATTGATATACCTATCCTGATTGTAGTGAAACAAGTTCTTAGGCCTCCACGAATTTTGTAATGAACCTT
>DASVUU010000507.1:0-3044 GCA_036386935.1 Cytophagaceae bacterium
AAATTTTTCTGCCATAGTTCCTTTTCACAACCATAAAACTTTACGCTCCCATTGGGGTGGAACTGGCCTCTCCGTCTACTATGATAAAACTGCACAAAACGGTCTTCTAAAAAATACGGGGGTCAATGGAAGTTTTGCCTACAATATCTTTTTAGGCGAGTTTGGCTACCAGCAAATATCTTTTGGTTTACAGGCAGGCTTAGTACAGAAGCAATTGAATGTCGACGATTTAGAATGGGGTGCCGGCTATACCAGGAATGACAATTCGTTTGACCCCTCGGGGACGACATCTCTTACTTCGAATATACTCTACCCTGATATAGCTAGTGGAATCATATGGAGCTACAATGCTATGAAAGACATCGCCGTAAATAACATTAGCGCCTACGCCGGTGTTGCTCTATATCATATAAATTCGCCTAACACGTCACTGATTCAAGGGAAAACTTATGATGTACCTCGCTTATATAAATTCCACACTGGGCTGGAGTGGCAGCTTACGAATAAGGTGGGCTTCTCCCCCAACATATTGGCTGCTTTCCAGAATAATATAATGCAATTAAATAGCGGTTTGTACCTCACGTATAAACTAATCTCTAGCACGGAAGGGAAGCTGGCAAATACCAGTCTTATCGTCGGATCCTGGTATCGGCTTCACGATGGCATGATATTTTCGACAGGTCTCTCTGGTCAACACTATACCTTAGGCTTCAGCTATGACCTCAACAATGCCTCGCTTAGCGACTATTCCTCAAAGAGAGGTGCGTACGAGATTTCTTTAGCCATTCGCTTTATTAAGAAGGGTAATACGCGTAGGTACGACTCCCCTAGAATTTAAAATCCGTTACTTCTTTAATTACCACAGAAATGAATTCCATTCCTCCACAAAGCTCAAAGGCAACATTTTACATAAACGACTATCAAACTTTCTTTTTCATTGGCATCGCTGGTACCGGGATGAGCGCAATCGCCCAATACTTGAAAGGCGTCGGAAAAGAGGTCGCGGGTTCTGACCGATTGTTTAATCAGGATGATAAAATGCTCATCCAATCCCAATTCGAAGATCAAAATATAAATTGCTTCTTCCAGGATGGTTCAGGAATAGATGAAAAAACTCAGGTAGTGGTCATCTCGACAGCCATTGAGGAAAGCAATATAGAACTGCAAAAAGCAAGAAGCTTAAATATAACGGTAATCAAAAGATCCGAACTCCTCGCTGCCATTTCTGCGGAGAAAAAAACCATCGCCGTAGGAGGAACATCAGGAAAGTCCACAACGACAGCCATGATATTTCACATACTTCAGGAAAATGGATATAGTCCTTCCCTGATGACCGGAGCAGGACTTACTTCTCTACAAAAAAAAGGACTACCTGGCAATGCCTGGGTCGGCGATAGTGAATGGCTTGTAATAGAAGCTGATGAATCTGACGGGTCAATTGTAAACTACATCCCCGAGATTGGCATCGTCCTAAATATAGACCGTGATCATAAGGAGTTTTCTGAACTTATGGAGCTGTTCAATACCTTCAAAAAAAACACAAGAGGACCTTTTATTGTCAACAATGATCATGGCCTTACGAAGAGCATATCTCAAAATACTGCACTCAATTTTGGTGGCACTGCAGAGGCAGGTTTTTGTTATACTAATTTTAAGCAAACAGGGTTCAATATTCAGTTTGAAGTGAACAATGTACCATTTGACATCCCTGTCATAGGACGACACAACATGGAAAATGCTACAGCCGCGGTAGCAGCAGCATTTGCTACGGGTATCAGCATACCAGATTCAGCAAAGGCTTTAAAAACCTATGTTGGCATCTACCGACGTACCCAGTTGGTGGGCGAAAAAAATGGGCGTTATGTGATTGACGATTTTGCTCATAACCCTTCTGAAGTCGAGGCTGCTATCAAAACCTGCCAGTTAATTGGCAAAAAGGTATTCGCCTGGTTCCAACCACATGGATACGGGCCTCTTAGGTTTATGCACGAAGAACTTGCTCAAAAGATTTCTGAAACCTTACGGCCAATGGATTACTATCTAACGTCCGATGTATACTATGCAGGAGGAACCGTCAATAAGGACATCACCTCCGATGTAGTAGTGGATGCCGTCAAAGCGAGCGGGAAGAAAGCCATCATGATTGCAGATAGGGACAGTGTTGTCACTGAAGTAAACAAGATTTCTGAAAAAGGAGATGTGATACTTTTAATGGGTGCAAGAGATCCTTCGCTTGCCCACTTCGCGGAGTCTGTTTTAGAAGGGATTGAATAACTTTTTGTAAAGTCACCTTAATTATTTCTGGGCATGACCACAAGGGTCGTGCTCTCCACTGTACTCCTCGTCCCGCGAAAAGCGAGACTGCGGGGTGCCGTTGCGATCACTCTTGCAGATAGAGTCTTGTATTAGCCTGCTCCCCTACTTGCTGCATCCGACAGCGTCAGAGGCTAGCAACTGGAGGTTAGCCCACTTTTACCTGCTCCATTCCAAAGTACCACTTAGAAAGTGTACGAATCCCCTATATAGACGGCCGATAAATGCTAAGAAACCCTTATGGTTTCAAACAATACCTTAGCTATTTAAATCGGCAGATATACCTTTTATATTAATGGAAAGGAACTACAGCGCTCGGCATCTAAAACATCAAACCTAGTTCTTCATGAAGGGCTTTTCAAGAAAGACTTTGTATAGGTTCAGCTTTATCACCTATCCAATATATATTAATATTTTATTGTTAAGAATCACATCGATGGCACGGTAGATTTATCCAGTCAAGTTAGAGTTAGGTTTCAATGCTTTTCTCGTGGCAAGGGTCAGCCTATAAAATTTCTCCCCTACTTTTAATATAAGGCTTTACTTCTCCTACCATATTTACTTTTTTAACTTTTCTAAATATCCAGGCCACCTTATCAAATCTGCCCGTCTTCTATAGAAATAACAATTAATCTTAAAAGTTTACAATTATGGTCAAAAGCACAATACTAAGGTCGCTGAGATGGTTTAAAAAGCCACTTTATCTCTCCGCTATACTGTTTAGCGGTTAT
>DASVUU010000508.1:0-10800 GCA_036386935.1 Cytophagaceae bacterium
AGTTCCTCAATATTAGTGGGGAGAATCACAGGTGGCGCGTATGCATAGCCCGCGACATGAGGCACAACAAGAGGATGGCCAGATATACCGCCCGACAATGCCGTCGGAATTTGACTTTTTATTCCATTGACCTTACTCCATTCGAATGCGGGATCATTGATCATTACAGGAGAATACTTTTGCATTCCTGTCCATCCTCCGCGCATAAAATATACGTAATCACCGTTAGGCTGATTTTGTTCCCAAAATTCCTGGTTTGTCTTTGCCCAATGCAAAGGAAACTCATTGTGCACTGCATAGGGATTACCTTTTGCAGAGTCTACCATATCAATACGATGGTGCTCCCCGAAATCTGCCATCCAACCACTGCTGCCCGCATTCAAGGCATTCTTCATTAGCGTATTCTTATACCAATTTCTCACTGTTTGCCTCGTTAAATCTGGCTCTGCTACTTGATTGAACCATAAAAACCAAGGATTCAGATACGTTGTATTTAGCCAATTTTTCATGAAATAACCTTGCTTGTCTGCATAGCTAAATTCTGCGTCATTGTTAAAAATATATGGCCAGTAGTAATGCAATACTTTGAAACCCTCCTCACGGTGCGAGTTGATTAAACTGCCATAGTTAGGCCAATAGTCTGGGTCTACTTCCCACGACTTTTGGTTTCCCAATACATTCAATATTTTTTTTGACCAGTAATGGTGCCACAAAGCACTACAAGGTATACTGTCCCTTCTTAAAAGATCTGCGACATAGGCAGATCTGTCTGACTCTGTTTGAGAATTGCTTCTGTTTTTTGTCATCATCCAAACTCCAAAAACCCACGGTTCCGGCATTCTCAATATACGTCCTGCATCTTCTGTATAATTCTTAATAATTTCCCGGGGATTGGAGCCGAGATAGACGGTAAAGTTGAGATGCTGTTCCCAAACATTTATTTGGTGTATGTTAGGATCTGTCTCACCCAGGTCGAATTCACTGCAAGTGTTCTCATTTAGCAACATTCCGTAGCCACGGGTAGAGATATAGAAGGGCACTCGTGCTTCGCCTTGATTTTCGGGTTTAAAAGAAGGGGAGTTTTTTATTCGGACCTCACTAATCCAGTTTAGCATTTTCTTGTTTCTAAAAGCCACGCCCTCCAGGCGCGTTCCAAACCCCAAAAAATATTCATCAGGGAAAAGCTTTAGCCGAAGGCGGGTCCTGTATTTCCATGGTTCGGACACCGAAATAGCTTTTTTAATTTCTACCTTCACTTTATTTGAGCCAGGTAGTTCAACATGTAGATTCATAAGCTCCCCCGTTGAGGAGTTTTTAAACGAACTATTAATCGTATAAAGTGGGTCATTGGAAGTCCACGTTAGCACGCTATTTGTCCACCACTCAAAGGCTGGTGTACCATCTTTGACAACAGAATATCTATTGTCTACATAGTCCACTGTAGAATTAGGATAGCTTGCAAAGCCAATGGGAAGATTACCTGTAGGCGATGCCGTCTCAATGATAAAAGTGCCGTTGGTGAGGTCTTTGATTTTAAACCCATTGTCGTAAAGGCTAAATTCCACATTGCCTCTGCTTAATTGTTTAAGTAATTTTTGTCCGAAGCTATTGCTTAGGCATAGTATCAGAATGCAGAATGTTAAGATTAATCTTAGTTGCAAGTTCTTTGAGCGGTTAGCCATATGAATTAATATTTTTTGAATTATTATTTATCGGTTGATTCGAATTTAGTAATCTAATAGTTTTGTTTAAGGACTATTCAATGAACTGCCACTGCCGTTCAGCCAACGGCGATCTTCCAGTAATGCATGAAGAGGTTGTGGTGTGATGGTATGTTTTACAAGAATTCCCATGACTAATGATGATTTCAGTCTTTCTATTCAATTAATGAAATCTTTTTCGCCATTTGGCTATTGCCAGATGTAATATTAACGGTATAGATACCACTTGATAATTTTGAGACATCTATGGTTAACTGGTGTTCAGAGGATGAATGTTCGCCGACGAGTTTTCCTACAGAGTCGAAAATAGAAACTTTAAAAGGATTGTTGTCTGAGTTTTTTACGGATAACAGATCAGTTGTTGGGTTAGGAAAGACCTCAAACGAACTCGACTGCCCTTTCAATGTAGCTGCAACCGTACAGTTACCTAAAATCTCATATAAAGAATTGTTTAGAACACATTTTTCTGAATTGATATAAGTTAAGAAATGTGTAATGCCTTCTCGAACCTCTGCAACCGTTGGCTCAGCGGAATTATTATTGCCTATCCATTCCGTTGTTTTATCCCATTGAAAGGATCCGAAATAGCAATAATAGCATGGGAATTGGATTAATTTATATTGTTTTTTCCATGTCCAGAAAGCTGTACCGCTTATGTTGTAATTTGATAATTTTAGTTTTTTCAAAGTAGATGAAACTATTTCGGTAGTGTTTTCACCCCATTCACCGCACCAAATCGGCACGTTCAGCCTTCGAGATAAATTTTCATACGCACTTAGTTTTTCTTCCACACTTTCGTTTAAGAAAGTATAAATATGAAATTCGAAAGCCATATTATTATCTAGCAATGAATCGAATGAAGAGAAGTCTCTAGCATAATCATTCCCTTCAATAAAAATCATGTGATTGGTATCTACCTTTCGGATTTCGGCAATAATATTTTTATAAAGATCAAGGAGCAATTTACTTTGCGATGTGTTTGGCTCATTTAGCAGATCATAGCCTGCGATGATCCCTCTACTCTTATATCTTTCAGCAATCGCTTTCCATAGCTTGACAGTGCGCTCCCTATTTTGCAAAGAAGACCACAAGTCAATGGGATCCGAATCAGCCGTGAAAAGAGTAGCCTGGCCCCCTGGTGCGGAATGTAGATCAAGTACGGCATATACGTTATATTCTTCGCACCACCGGAGTACTGAATCTAAAATGTCAAAACCGGATTGCTTATATAGGAAGGGAGAATTATCGTCTTCTAATATCGTGTGGTTAAACGGTATTCGTACCACGTTAAAACACTGTTCGGAAATCTTTTTGATGTCTGAGCGGGTAATGAAATTTTTATAAACATTGGATTGGAAGGCCTCTGCATTTCCTGCACCGACTTTGCTTTTAATTTTTTCATAAATTACTTTTTCTTGAGTAAATCCTCCTCCCCAAATCCATCCTTCCCACATCAACCATCCACCGAGGTTAAAGCCGTCCAGCTTTACTTTTTTTCCAAAACCATTTACAATATCTTTCCCATCCCTGTGAACAAAGAAATCATTAGACCAGGCTTGGCCAATAACTTTCGTCTGAATCAAAAAGAACAATCCGGCAATGTAAAACTTTATCATACTTATTTTATTTATATGCATGCGCTAAGAGAAATCATGCTTTTCTATATCTATAGACTTGAATTTAATAACAAAGCTGCGTGGTTTATCAAGTATTCAACGAACAGCTCATTTTCCTCAATGAACGACATTAGACTAGAAATAACAGTAAGTTTATTTTAACGTATTTTTATTATTAAGATCTATTAAATCATGTTTTCCTATTCAAAACGCACCATTAAATGGATTGCGCACCTATTGTATTGGTTGGGCTACTGGCTATTTACCATTGACTACATGGTGAAGTGGGCGGCCTTAAATAGTATTCCTGGTTCATATTATAAAGGGGTTTTATATAGTAGTGCCTACATATGTATATTTATGTTGTTCGTCTACGTCAATTACTTCTTTGCCTTCCCTAAATATTTTCTTTCAAAGAAATTCATAGCTTATGCGGTTGCCGTATTGCTATCAGCAGGGGTAGGTGTTTTAATAAAAGTTAACGTGGACCTGCTTTTCCTTCCTTCCCGCCCTGCGTGGGCATATGGTTGGGAGCATTATGCCAGCTCTATCTTACCCTTTTCTTTTAATTATATCCTCGTTACATTACTTTGTCTGATCGAAGCTTGGATGGGCAAATTGAAGTCCGAAACGCAATTAAAAAATAGCCAACTTGAAGCAGAATTGAAATGGCTGAAAACCCAGATAGATCCACACTTCCTCTTTAATGCATTAAACAATATCTACACTCTCACTTACCTTCAATCGGAAGAAGCAGCCCCCAAAATCTTAAAACTTTCAGAAATGATGCGCTACATGCTCGAAGATGCAAATCTACCCAGCGTGCCAATTGAAAAAGAAATTGCCTACCTCCAAAACTATATCGGCCTTCACAAAATGAAAAAGAAAAAATCCGACAATATCGTTTTTGAGGTGAATAGCAATGCGTCTAACTGTCTAATTGAGCCTTTGTTATTTATAAATTTCGTTGAAAATTGTTTCAAACACTCCGCTATTGAAAGTGATGATTCCTGGATCAGAATATATTTTACGGTTTTTGATGACAAAATTATTTTTATTGCGGAGAATACCGTTCATGTACGAAATACTAGCAGTAGGCAAAAGATTGGAATCAACAATGCTTTAAAACGGCTAGATCTTTTGTACCCAGGCCAACACAAGGTAAATATTACCAGTAATGACAATACCTACAAGGTTTTGGTAGAATTGAAAAGACATAGGTTAAAAATGGGTACAGTTATTAAATAATTGAAAGAAAAATGACCTTACGATGTTTGATTGTGGATGATGAATACCTCCCGTTAGAACTACTAGAGAACTATATTTCAAAGTGTCAGAATTTACAGCTCATAGGCAGATGTAGTAACAGTGACGAAGCGCGGTTGTTTATGGAGAAAACTCCCATTGATATTCTTTTGATAGACATCCAAATGCCAGGGATCACTGGAATAGAATTTGTGGAAACATTGATTGACAAACCTCTGGTCGTCTTTACTACCGCTTACTCACATTTTGCCATTGAAGGATTCAGGTTGCAGGCAATTGACTATTTACTGAAGCCTTTCTCTTTCCAACGTTTTAAACAAGCTTTAGACAAAGCTTCTGAAATTTTTGCTTTAAAGAAATTAAAGGAGGAAAAAAATCACATTATTGTAAAAGCCGATTACAAGTCTGTCAAAATCGACTTGGATGATATTCTATACATTGAAGGGCTAGGGGAATACGTTAGAATTTTTACAACCCATGAGAAGGTTATCTCCCTAATGGCTTTGAAAAACCTCGAAACGATGTTGCCAGCTACGAAATTCATACGTTTCCATAAGTCCTACATTGCCTCTATAAACAAGATTAAAAGCGTTACCTCCAATTCATTGGAAATTGCCGCAAGGAGCTTTCCTATTGGGAGAACCTATAAAAGGTCGGTAATGAATATTAAAAAAAATTTATTAAGATGACAGCAAATCCCAGCTCTGACATCTGGGAGGGACCTCATTGCTTGAAACAAAACCCAAATTAACCTAGACATCTTACAAAGCGCACGACTCAAATGTTTAAATAAAAGACACGAATATAACGGCTATTGTTTAATCGGCTTACCAAACTTAGAAGGCCTCATTCAAACGCCACAGAATATATATAGGGTGCACTGCATAGGTACTTCAAGATGATAGAGACAGACAATTCGTACCGTAATATGGCAAAGATATAGATGGAGACGCCCCACTATCCTACAGCATGGATCCTTCGCTTGAAAGTGAACACGGAAAGCTTATCATAAATCGAGCAAGTGATGATAACCACCAATGGGACTCCATTCTGCCGTCTAATCATCTTACTATTAACAGTGGTCCTTTTTGCTGCTTTTGATCGTATTTGACTGAAAAATAGTATTGCCCGTCAGGCAAATTGTTCCCGTCAAAGTCATTTTTATAGCCCTTTCTGTAATATACTTTGTTATCCCACTGGTTGAAGATTGTGACCTCATTGTCATATTTCTCAATGTTTCTTATATCCCATACATCGTTTTTGCCATCATTATTTGGAGATATTCCATAGGGTATGTCTAGTGCTTCTTTAGGATATTCAATACAGTGATTGTTAGACCAGCTTTCCTCAAGATCACCTCTTCCAATAGCCTTCACCACAAAACAAGGCGGTGTCTTCTTTCTTGAACCGGTATACGATATTTGCGTCACCTCACCTCCTATACTTTCATAAAGCACCGACCCCTCCCCAACCTGGTTGATATAGATTTCATAACGCTCGACACCTTGTGGCCAATTCGAATAATCATTCCACTGCAAAATAATAGTAGTATCAATAGCGGTCTCCTGCGAAGTGAGCATAATTGTATGGTGCGGGATACTTTTAACTTCTTCTCCACATTTATTTTTTCCAAAGATTACATACTCGTAGGAACCATCCGGATTCGGTAGGTTCTGATCGCGGAAGGCCACATCTGATACATCGGCTGACCCGATATTTATAAATTCTGACTGGAAAGGCAAAATTGACCTCCTCTGCACTTGAAGGCCAAGCTGCATTGATTCAGGGTATAGCACTTGAAAGTTCAAAATATTTGAAGATTTATCGTCTCGACTCTTCGTTACACTTTCCATAGTGACTAATGGCTGTTTAGCAACATCGAAAATAGAAATGATAAGTTCGTCACTAACGGTTTGGCATCCTTCTATAGGTTTAGTAGACAATTTAAGTGTTATGTTTCCAGATGACATGTCTGCTGAACTAAGGGTATAGATCGGCTCAAGTGACGTGTTATTTGGGGAAAACGTCCCTGTGCCAGTAGTACTCCATACCAAACTAGAAGGAGAGGATATACTGCCTTTTAAATTTACTGATCCGCCATTTGCACAAACTGAAATGTCCGGGCCCGCCTCAACGGTTGGTGAGGCCGAGAATGATATTGTTTGCTGGCCTGAAGCTGTTTCACAATTTGGATGGTCAGTAGAGGTTAAGGTAACTGTTATATTGCCCAATGAGATATCGGACGGAGTTGGCATATAGCTTGTCTCTGCATTGAAGGCGTCCGAAAAACTTCCAGATCCGGATGTCGACCAAATTAATCCACCCGCATAGCTAACCTCACCACTGAGAGGGATGCTTGTCGTGCTAGTACAGACACTCAAATTAGCTGCTAGTGTCACCTCAGGAGCTCGTTTAAATCCAATCTTCAAAGTATCCGAATCGCCTGCACAACTGCTATTCACTGAGGACTTCAATATTAATTCCACACCTCCTGCTGCTATATCTGCTTCGCTTAGTTCATATGCAGTTTTTAGGGATGTGCTGTTTGGAGAAAACTTTCCGCTACCATTTGAGGTCCAAATAACATCTGCCTCCATAGAGATTGATCCCTCTAAAGTGATGACGGTATTGCTTGAGCAAATGGATACGTCTTCTCCCGCATTGATGATGGGGCTTGATATAAAAGAGATCTTTAAGTCCTCGGAAGCTGAGGCACAATTTGCATTATTAGTAGACTTAAGTGTCACAGTGACATTTCCAGCTTCGATATCCTCTGCGGTTGGAAAATACGCAGTTGTTGCGCTCAATTCATCGGAGAAACTACCAAATCCCAAAGTGGACCAGATTCCTCCGGCTGCATTCTCGATCTTTCCTTTTAGCACTATTGTCCTATTATCAGCACAAACTACAGTGTCTTCTCCCAAGGTAATTATTGGAGCAGGCGTGAACGTAACTTCTAACGTATCTGCAGAGGAAGCACAATCTCCATCACCGGAAACCTTCAACACCAATTTTACGGTGCCAGAGTTAAAATCACTTACATCGGGGACATACTGATTAATTAACTGTTGAGGTGGGTCTGTAAAAGCCCCACCGCCCAATGTTACCCATGTCCCGATCGCATTTGTACCACTAATCTTACCTAACACTCGTACGTTGTTATTATTCTTACAAATTATTTGGTCTGGTCCTGCGTCTACTCCGGCACTGTTAGTGAAAGCTACTATAACGGTATCTTTTACTTCTTCGCATTGTCCATGGTCAACGGAGCTTAGATAAAAGCTTAAGGATCCCTTTGCAATATCGGCAGCGGTTGGAATATAGCTAGCTGTCAATGAGGTTTCGGAAGGTGAAATACTGCTTTCACCGTTGGTAGCCCATCTAGCTTCTGTTATCCCTTCCAAGGATCCACTTAATTCTATTTTAGCATTACTCCTGCAAACGGAAAAGTCTCTTCCAGCATCTACTACAATAGCGGGCCTAATGATGATATCTATATTGTCTGAAGCTGCTTGGCAATTTCCATTATCCACAGTAGTCAATGTCAACCTTGCCCTGCCACTTATTATATCATTTGGTCCGGGGGAATAAGTTGAGCTTGAATTGTTAGCATTTGAAAAGCTTCCGTCTCCCGACCGGGTCCATTCTACGCTTTGAGCCCCTGTAACTATGCCTGAGATAGGAACCGAAATATTATCAGCACAAACACTGAAATCTTCTCCCAAAACCACTGAAGGCGTTTGCTTAAAAAACAATGATACTCTATCTGAAACCTCAGGACAGGAAGCAGACGATGGAGCTGTTGCTTCAAGCACTATGGTTGCACTCGCGACTCCTTGTTCAAGCGAATAGTAGACCTTATTGGTTTCGATGGATAAGGATCCGCCTCCGCTGACTATTGACCATGTAGCATTTTCAACCGAGCTTCCCCCTCCTAGTTCCACTCTATTGAAAGGGCTGCAGAGATATTGATCAGGACCAGCGTCTACCGTAGGACCCTGCGCTATTTGAACAGTGGCGTTCTTGGAGAAGGGTGGGCAACTCCCGCTCGCAGGTATGGTAAAAGTAAAGTCGACAGAGGAAATTGTTGTAGACTGATTTAACGTAAACGTTACATTTGCCTCGTTAGTGGACGAAAAAACTCCATCGTTAGGATTCGAAGTTGACCATCTTCCGCTGAAATCAGGACTGACCTCAGCTCTTAAAGTAATAGTATTGGCACATACTCTCTCTGGTGCTACAATATTAATATTTGGCTGAGATTCAAAGGTAACTCGAACAGTTGACTCAGCTGCCCTGCAGGCGTTTAATGCTGGAGGGGTTGCGATCAATTTAATTTCTATCTCATTGGTTGGAATATTTGTGGGAGTAAATTCGGTCGAAATCATCTGGCTTGAAAAATTACCAGGTGTTGTAGTTACCCATGATGGCGTGGCGCCTTCACTTATTTCTCCCTGTAATATTAATGATTTGCGACAGACGGCAATTGGTAATGTTTCTGTGCTTCCAGGAGTGGTAGGATTGGCATTGGCTGTTGGGGGAACGGATAACTTGATTCCTGAAGTGACACTAATGTTGCAAGTACCATTATGGAGCTCAAAACTTATTTGCTGATCGCTTCGATTAGGAAAGGTATAAGTTGTGGAATTGCCGTTCTGTGACGAGAATCCCTCTCCTACCCATCTTACCTCAGTACTCAAAGGGCTAGGTGTGACGGTTAGATCTACGCTTGTCTGAGTATTACAAACTGCTGTTGGAAAAGTGCTTGTATATGTGGGAGTCTTATCAAACCTATTAAAATGGTATCGGAAACTGCAGGACAGGAGTTTGTAGCTAGTGCCGTTAGAACCAGTTTGATAGACTCACTGCTTTGATCAGCCGGAGTTAGGTTATAGGTCGTATTTAAGGAATTGGCAAATTCCGTCCCTGATAAAGTGGTCCATTTTACCGGACTAGATGTGCTTGTTCCTGCCAACTGAATGTTCGCCCAACTCTCACAAATCTTTCGATCATCGCCCGCATAGACGGTTGGTCTGTCATCAATAGTTATTTTAACAGTATCAGTAATCACTGGACATGCCGCGTTGCTATAGCCTGTAGATAATGTTATAAGGACTTCTTTATTGGCCTTGTCAGCAAGAGTTATGGTATACCTCGGTTTTAAGCTGTCTCCTGAGAAAAAGAAAATGCCGTTTGTGGGAGACTTCCAGGTAACGCCAGAACCGGAGGTCGCTATACTTCCACTTAGCTTTACATTTATGTTAAGGCTTGAACATAAGGTTTGGTCAAGACCAGCATTGACTATTGGAGGAAAATTGACTACTACTTTATCTTCTAAGTTTTCCCCATTATTATTTCTTAGGGTAAATGTAACAGCGCCGACTTCGCCTTCCCCTCTTGTATATATAGGATTTAAATCACCACTGGCTGGCGACAATGAACCTTTCCCATTATGAGACCATGAAAATGAATTGGATTGTTCGCTTGGATCCAGTATTCCACTGAGCTAGACTTTATCACCGCAGACCGACTGGTCCTCGCCAGCGTTGGGTGTAGCTAATGTTTTCAGTGGGGAGACAGCTACAGTGTTCAACTGGCGGTTTATGTTAGACGCTATATTTATTTCCAGTCCATTTCTATTTGCAAATTTACCTAGCCTAAGAACTTCCAGATCGGACTTTAAATGAAAGTCTGACCTCATTCCAATAGTTCTTAAGTCTCCATTCCAAGAACTAAAGTAAGTAATCGTCCGTGCTTTATTTGGACCTGTTTTACCTGCAACATCCGCGCGCTTAAGATAAATATTTTCTTTAAAAAAGATACCCGACAAGCTAAAATTACGGCTTTCAAACGCCTCAGGATTCGCCGCACATTGTATCGTTGTAGGGAAGAACAAAAACTGTAATAAAACTAAAAACGTAAGGCTTGCAGCTTTCATAGGAACAGATAAATACTTTTTAAGTTTACAGTTCAATCGAGTCTGATGATCAGGTTGGTAACCCTAAAACTCATCAGTTGATGTATATACGGGATGAAGAGTATTTGTAAGTATTGATAGAAAAAATATTCTTAGTCATGTCTTGGGCGGAGCAAAAAGCGCTTGCTCAAACAGAAGATAGTGCACTAGAATATATTATTTCGAAGTCAGGACAAGACTTTCATTTTTATTATCTGCTACTTTACTCCAATGGTTCTGC
>DASVUU010000509.1:0-6341 GCA_036386935.1 Cytophagaceae bacterium
GAGAAACTATTAGGCGAAGACGCCAAACAAAAAGAAGATAAATTAGAGTTATTCATCCCTGCAGGACCAAGATTAGGGAGCAAGGTCATAGAAGCAATCAATGTTTCTAAGGCGTTTGGTGAAAAGCTATTGTTTGATAATCTTAATTTTGCACTTCCTCAAGGAGGAATAGTTGGAATTATCGGACCTAACGGTGCAGGTAAGACAACCCTTTTCAAACTTATCACCGAAATGGTAAAGCCGGATGCTGGTACCTTTGAAGTGGGTGAAACTGTGGAGATAGGATATTTAGATCAAGAGCACCATAATCTAGATCCAGAGAAAACGGTTTTTGAATTGATTACCGGAGGTACAGAGCTGATGAATCTTGGAGGCAAGCAGGTCAACTCGAGAGCGTATGTAAGTAAATTTAATCTAAGCGGATCGGACCAAGAGAAAAAGGTGGGTGTTTTATCAGGCGGTGAAAGAAACAGAGTACACCTTGCCATGACACTAAAAATGGGAGCCAATTTGCTTTTGCTCGATGAGCCAACCAATGATTTGGATGTCAATACCATGCGAGCCCTAGAGGAAGCATTGGAGAACTTTGGAGGCTGTGCGGTGATTATTTCGCATGATAGGTGGTTCTTGGACAGAGTCGCGACTCACATCCTCGCTTTTGAAGGTGATTCCCAGGTCTACTGGTTCGAAGGAAACTTTTCCGACTATGAGGAAAATAGAAAGAAAAGACAAGGTGACATTGAACCAAAGAGAATCAGATACAAGAAATTAGTTTAAGCATTACAGTTATATTTGAATTAGGAGTTTTATAAATACCTGATGGCGTGACTCCGGCTAAAACAGCCGGAGTCGGGCTTTTCGCTTGTACTCCTCGTCCCGCGAAAAGCGGTACTGCGGGGTACCGCTTCTATCCCTCACGCGAACTAGTAGTATTCGTTTAGCAGCCCTTTTCAAACAATTTATATTATCAAGTTGCCTTTAGATTGAAAACACAGTAGCAGCCATTATGATTAGGCCCATCATTAAATTAATATTTCTAGCAATCGTTCTTTTTAGTTCCAACGTACAGTCACAAACCCCCGTGGCGAGTGTTAATCCCTTTATTGGAACAGGCGGTCATGGTCATACTTTCCCAGGTCCTACAAGACCTTTCGGTTTGGTTCAATTGAGTCCTGATAATAGGCTAGATGGCTGGGATTGGTGTTCAGGCTACCATTACTCCGACTCCGTGATGTTAGGTTTTAGTCATACCCATCTAAGCGGAACAGGAATTGGGGATTTAGGCGATGTGTTGCTATGTCCGCAAGTAGGAAGGGTCAATTTTGTACCAGGGAGTTATGCCAATCCAGACACAGGTTATGCCTTTCGATTCAGCCATTCAGAGGAAAAAGCAGAGGTCGGATATTATTCCGTGTTCAATAAAGACGATTCAATCAACATCGAGCTGACTACCACTGCCAGAGTTGGCATGCACAGATATACTTTTCCTGAAACTGATAAAGCAAATGTAATCATTGATTTAGGAAGCACCATTGGAGACGTTGGAAGAAAAAATATCATAGAATCCCAATTGCAAGTGGTCGACAATCAGACTTTACAAGGGTACAAAATTATCAAAGGCTGGGCTCCTTTAAGGAAGGTGTTCTTTTACATACAGTTTTCTAAGCCTTTCGACAAATACGGTAGTAACGAATCTGGCTACAAACAAAACGTTAGTTTTATTAGAAATTCATGGAACGGCGTCGCCTCCAGCGTGACCTTTTCTACAAAAGCGGGCGAAAAAATTCTTGCGAAAGTGGCTATATCCTTTGTAAGCATTGCCAACGCTAAGCTCAACAGTTCGGAAATTACAGATTGGGATTTTGAGAAGGTCGTAAGGGAGAGCAAATCCGAGTGGAACTTTTACTTGTCAAAGGTAGAGATCGATGGGAAAAAGGAGCAAAAAGAAATATTTTATACAGGTTTATATCACTCCATGATTCAACCAAACAATATTGCCGATGGGAATGGGGACTACTATGGACCAGATTACCAAGTTCACAAATCCTCTACAGGCAATTATTATTCTACTTTTTCGCTCTGGGATACTTACCGGGCGGTCCACCCTTTATATACTATCCTTGTTCCTGACAGAGTTGGTGACATGGCTAATACAATGATCGAACATTTCAAGCACAACGGATACTTACCGATTTGGACGTTAGGGGGAACGGAAAACCATTGCATGGTAGGCAACCACAGCATCCCTGTATTGAGTGATGCTATTGGGAAAAACATAAAAGGGTTTGACTACCAGGAAGCCTACAACGCGATGAAATCTAGTAGTATAAATGACCATCGAGATTCTAATCGAAAGAGGAATAAATATGATCAATTTGGATATATGCCTTTAGGACTAGATTGGCAATCCGCCACTAAAACCATGGATTTTAGCTATGATGATTGGTGTGTGGCTCAGACAGCTAAAAAACTGGGAAATACCGAGGATTACGATTTTTTTACCAAAAGAGCAGCTTTCTACAAGAATCAGTTTAATCCTGAGCATGGACTTGTCTGGCCGGTAGACATCAATGGTAGGTTCAAGCCAGACTTTGACCCTGCATTTATACAATGGGACAGCGACTTCATGGAAGGTAACGCTTGGCAATATACTTTTCTCGTTCAACACGACCCTCTTGGTTTGATGGATTTATATAAATCCAGAGCTAATTTCGTGGAAAAGTTAGATGAGTTCTTTTTGGAGACCAACGTTCCTAAGTCTAGCATGCCGGACGTGGAACCAGGAAAACACGGGCAATATGTACACTCCAATGAACCGTGTCACCATATTGGGTATTTATACAACTATGCGGGTCAACCTCAGAAAACCCAGGAACTTATAAACACGCTATTGAATTCAGAATACACCACCACTCCTACAGGTGTGCCTGGTAACGAAGATTGTGGTCAGATGTCTTCCTGGTATGTCTTCAATGCCATGGGACTTTACCCCTACAATCCAGCCTCTGGAAATTATGATTTTGGATCGCCAATATTGAAGAAGGCCAAGATCCACTTAGAAGATGATAAAAAATTTATTATTCTAGCCCCTAACGTAAACGAAAAGAATATTTATATCCAGTCGATCAGACTCAATGGTAAACCATATAACAAATTATATATCAATCATGCCGACATGATGGCCGGTGGAGTTTTGGTGTTCGAAATGGGCGATAAACCACAGAAGCTTCTAACAACATATCAGGTACCTGGAGTCGTATATTCTGATGCTGCACCAATAGCAAAGAAGAACATTAAGAAAGCGAAGAAAGCGAAGAAAAAGAAGAAGAAGAACAAGCGATCTAAAATCAAGAGGTAACACCAGACTAAACCATGAGGAAACCGAACCAGCTATTTCTCTTCTTACTTTTATTGATAGGGCAATTCAATATGATGGCGCAAAGCCATGAGAAGCGAAAACAACAACCTTGTATAGGCACCAATTTTTTGCCAGGAAAAACATTTTTTACTAGTCCTTATAGAGTTACATTGTTTAACACTAGGCCGGCCTTTAGTTATTCATCCGGCATCAATTACCAAGGAGGACTTACAAAGCATACTGGGCTTATGTTCGGAATGTGGTACACAAAACAGATTTATAACGGCTTTATGCCTATCCCTAACAGCTCTTATCCGGAGGAAGTTAGGACATTAGAACATTTCTTAGAATTTCCATTATTGCTGACCTTTCAATCCGATTTTAAAAAACTTGCTTTTTTTGGTAATGCAGGAGTTTCGATAAGTTTCCTCACCGCCAAAAGGCTAAGGTCGTCGGATACTCTGAGCGGTTTCAATTATCGGCTTAAAACCAGCGAAGTGAAAGAGGAGGGCGACAATACCATGTTTGCCTATCTGTTTTTTGCAGCCGGGGCCTCTTACAATTTTAATGAAACATGGAAGTTATCACTTACACCCACATTTAGATATAGTTTGACACCTTTAAGGTCGGACGGATCAAAATCTTTTGAGCATATTACCGGACTCAATCTATCACTGTGGTATACCTTTCCGATAGTTATTAGAGAGGAAGAAGAGGAAGTTCAGAAGAAAGAACAATAATTTAATTCGTATACACATCAATTTTTAAAAATCAGCAATCATGCAAAAAGCAATCTTTTTTCTCGTTTTTCTAATCTCCGGTTCGCTCTGTCTCGCGCAAACGGAGCAACAAAATCCTAAAAACATAAAATCTATAGAAGTTTCTGGCTCCGCCGAGATGGAAGTCATTCCAGATGATCTATTCTTCTCTGTTGTTTTGAAAGAATACATGGATGGAAAAAATAGAGTAGGTATCGAAAAGCTTGAGGCGGAACTAGAGAAGGCAGTTGCTCAGAATGGAATTTCCAAAGAGAATTTGCAGGTGGAAAACGTTTTCGGGTATCAATGGACTCCAAATAAAAAAGCTACCGACTTTCTTACTAGCAAAGGGTATGTGATCAGAGTTTCCAATCCAAATAAAATTGACGCTGTGCTTGCCAAAGTAGATCCTAAAGGAATTAATCAAGTATACTTGAAAGAGTATAGACACACTAAAATAGAGACTTACAAAAGGGATCTCAAATTACAGGCTTTGAAAAATGCGAAAGAAAAAGCAAAATATTTGCTAGACGGAATCGGAGAACAACTAGGTGAAGCATTGCATATAGCCGAAAGCGAGATTCCTTACCAACAACCTATGTATGCAAATTCTAGAATGATGATGAAGTCAGAGTCAGATGGCATGTCTAATGGGGGGGATATCAGCTTTCAAACTATAAAGCTTACTTATGACATAAGAGCCGAGTTTAGAATCAAATAAGCTTAAACATATCATTTTAATCAAAGGTTATTCTATTATGCCTTTGATTAAAGTGTAAAACATGACTCCTTTTTTTTTCTTTTTGGCTGGTCTTTATTGCATTAGCTGCTCTTTCCCAAAGGGTCTTGAGAGAACAAAGATTGTCTCAGTTGAGCAAACTCCCGTTTATCAATTAAAAAATGAAACTGCCTTTTACTTTATGGCTGGCCTTCGCGTGGATGCCGATGGATCCCCCCGCGCCTATCACCCAGAGGATAGGGGATTAGATCATCTTGAAAATGCCGGAAGATGGGGCAATTGGTGGGCGCTCGCAACCTGGCCAAATGGGGTTCCCTACCTGCAAGGAGAAAGCGATCCTCATCCTGGCTTTTACGTTTCCAAAACTTCTTTGGAAGACACTTCCATACATCAATTTAACCCTTCCAGATATGTGAACGCGGAGGAAATTCCCTACATTGTTTTACCGGAGAAGATATTGAGAAAAGTAAATGTAAAACTTGGAGACTTTGTCGTAGTGGTAAATACCTTCAACAAAAAATTTAGTTACGGCCTCTTTGCGGACGTGGGACCGCCTGGGAAACTTGGGGAAGCCTCAATAGCTTTGACCGAGCGGCTTGGAATTTACGCCAACCCAAAAGATGGCGGGATAGACAGGGGAATTATTTACCTTATTTTCCCCGGCACCGGAAACGGCAGGTCTCGCTCTCTAGAAGAGATTGACGCAACGGGTAAAAAGATTTTTGAGGATTGGGGAGGGTTAGAAAAAGCCCTTAGTTTGTATTAGAAAATTATAATATTCTTGTAATAAATGCTTAAAAAAAACAATGATTTGCATGGCTCCGCGCCTGACGAATGCAGTACAGCCATATTAATTATTGATGTCATTAATGACTTCGATTTTGAAGACGGTCAAAAACTTTTTGATAATGCGATGCCAGTCGCCCAAAACATTAAAGAACTTAAACTAGAAGCCCGCAAACGAAAAATTCCAGTTATTTACGTCAACGACAATTTTGGCAAATGGAAATCGAACATTAACATCCTAGTAGATCATTGTATAAATGACAATACCTTAGGTAAATCTATTGCAGAATTGTTAAGACCGGAGAATGAGGACTATTTTGTCCTCAAGGCAAAACATTCAGGTTTTTATTCGACGACGCTCAGTTTATTGTTAGAATACTTGAATACCGAAACCCTCATTCTTACAGGCATCACTACAGATATTTGCATCTTCTTCACAGCAAATGATGCCTATATGAGAGATTTCAAGATTATCGTACCATCAGATTGCACAGCCGCTGTGTACAAGGAACAACATATACAGGCCCTAGACAATATGAAGCGGATTGTTAAGGCTGAAATCGTAGAATGGAAGGATATTGATCTTGCGAGGTTATAGCGCACGAATAAACCTACATTAGGAATTGATTTCGTGCTCTACCTATATCAAGTGTAGGGAAAAACATTTTGACAAGCTGAGTTGGTTTACTAACAGTTAAGC
>DASVUU010000510.1:0-7912 GCA_036386935.1 Cytophagaceae bacterium
TAAACAGCAGTAAAGAATGAGCAGATAATACCAATGATAAGAGTGATCGCGAAACCCTTCACAGGACCTGAACCAAAGATATAAAGGATGACACCGACCAATAAAGTTGTAACGTTTGAGTCAAATATCGAGCTAAATGCCTTCTCATATCCAAGTTCAATTGCTTGAAACACGGACTTGCCGTTAGCAAGCTCTTCACGTACCCGTTCAAATATCAACACGTTTGCATCTACTGACATACCAATGGTAAGTACGATACCCGCAATACCTGGCAAGGTCAGCACTGCTCCAGTAGGAAGCGAGGCCATAACGCCCAAAATAAACAAAATATTGAATAGCAATGCAATGTCTGCAACCATTCCTCCTTTGCTATAATAGAAAATCATAAACAATACTACTACAAGAACTCCACCGAGCATAGAGTACAAACCTTGTTGAATTGCTTCCTTACCTAAAGTTGGTCCTACAATTACTTCCTCAACTATGCGCACTGGAGCTGGCAATTTACCGGCCTTCAATATGTTTGCAAGATCTTTCGCTTCTTCGAATGTAAAATTACCAGAGATGGAAGAGTTACCGTTTGGTATCTCGCCATTCACAACTGGTGCAGAGTACACATAGTCATCTAGTACAATAGCGATTCTTCTTTTATTTCTAGGGTCACTAGAAGCATCGGCAGTCATTTTCTTCCATTTCTTAGCACCGACAGCATTCATCTGCATCGACACCTCAAAATTCTTTCCGTCTTGTCCTACATCACCTCTTGCGTCTACTATTACCTCACCAGTAAGTGTAGTTCCAGTTCTGCTTTTCTTTACAGGTACAAGCTCTAAGGTTTCGGTTCCATCTGTTCCTTTGTATGCCTTTTTGTCCCAGAATAGTTTCAAGTTAGAAGGAAGCATGGCCTTCACTTTAGGGTTTTCAAAAATATTGTTGATAGTTCCTGTATCCTTTGCGTCATATCTCAAAGTATTTGGTGCTTTAAGCAAGGCAAAAAGTGAGGACGCTTTGGGTGCAGAAGTATCCGCTTTTGCAGAATCAACTTTCGCCACAGTATTAGAGTCAGGAGCGGCCGCTGCAACTGTTGTATCTGCAGCTCCAGTGGAGTCTACTGCGAGAAGATCTTCTGCAGAAGCCTTATCTAAACTTTTACCTTTTCCAGATACAGGTTTCTCCACTGTAAGTAGATAGTTATTTACTTGGGTAAGTGCTCCAGCTATTTCATAGGTATTATATACTTCTAGGAACTCCAACTTTGCTGCGCCTTGCAATAGATTTTTAACACGTTGCGGATTTTCAACACCAGGTAACTCCACTTGTATTCTACTAGAGTTTCTTAGTCGTTGGATGTTTGGTTGTACCGCTCCGAATTTATCAATACGAGTTCTTAGAATCTCTTCAGCTCTGTCTATCGCACTTTCAACTTCTTCGTTGATCATCTTTTCTACAGCTTGGTCGTCAGAACGAAGATCTATACCTCTATTTCTGTTAGAGCTGTTAGCAAACACTTTTTTCAATTTGTCTTTTCCCTCTATCTCTCTATAAGAATCATAGAAAAGGCTCGTTAGATTTTCAGTGCTTGTCTTTTGCTTGATTTTAGCATTTTGTAGTGCCTTTTGGAAAGATGGATCTGAGCTATTGCTTCCTGCCAAGGCAGTAAGAATCTCTACAGGAGATACCTCCAAAGTCACGTGCATTCCACCTTGTAAGTCAAGACCCAATGCAAGTTCTGTTTCCTTTACTTCTTTGTAGGTATATTTTAAGCCTAGAAAATTATATACTGTGCTATCATATATCTTGTCAAAGTAGTCTTGCTTCTTCGATAGATCTACTTGCCCATCAGGACCAGTGGCATATTCCACTGCCTTCCTTTGCTCTTTCCTAGCGACGTAGGTGAAGGAGAGCATAAATACACATAACAGTGAGATGATCACTGTTAAAACAATTATAAAATTTTTATTACGCATGATTAGGTTGATTGATAATTATTAAAATGTTCTGATATCGACTTAGCAAAAAGTCTAGGTAATGAGGAAGATCGAAAAAACCCTACGGGGCGTTGGGCGAGATTACAAATAAGAAAAGTATTCTAAAGTATTTACTTCTATAAACTGGCTTCATTGGGATGGCATCCGGCAAGGATATCATCGAAAAAGTTGGCGACAATAAAAAGAAAAAGTCCTGAATGAGGTCTACCTGCACAAAAGGTACAATGGCCTCAAGTGAGATGGCTTGATCAAAAGAGGCTTGAAATGGATGCTCAGCTGTGTTCGCTTTGCCATCTTTTTTCTCTAAAGTATACTTTTCTGCAAACTGCTTTACCTTATAGCTTTCTTGTCCTGCAAGGAAAATCCCCAGGATAAGCGCAAACAAAGCAGCAGATTTCAAGTAATTCAGAATAGTATTCAATTCCAGTATTTTGGCATTTTGAAAATTCAACTTGCAAAGCTAAGTGAAAATAAACAAGTCACATAGCTTTTAGGGTTAAAATTCTATTTTAACTATTCAACCAAGCATTTTGTCGCCTTTCAGGGCTAAAAGTTTGAAAATTGAAATATCTTTGACATTTAATTTAGCATAAACAAACACACCTATGAACAATTCATGGCATGCCGTGAGCCCCGGAGACAATGTACCAGAAGTCGTACAAAGCATTATAGAAATTCCAAAAGGCTCCAAAGCCAAATACGAGCTAGACAAAGACAGCGGACTTTTAAAACTAGATAGGGTATTATTTTCGGCAGTACATTACCCTGCAAACTATGGTTTCATCCCTCAGACCTATTGTGACGACCACGATCCATTAGATATCTTGGTTATTTGCTCTATCGATGTTGTTCCGATGTGCCTTATAGAGGCTAAGGTGATCGGGGTTATGCAGATGATCGATGACAACGAAAAAGACGACAAGATCATCGCGGTTGCAAAGAATGACATGTCAGTAAACCACATCAATGATATAGAAGAGCTTCCTCCGCATACATTGATCGAGATGAAGAAATTTTTTGAGGATTACAAAAACCTTGAGCAGAAACAAGTGATTGTAAAAAGATTCTTGCACAAAGAAGAGGCTTATAAAATCATCAAAGAGTCTATAGAATTATACAAAGTAACCTTCCCAGAATATGCAGCTGAGTACGCTGCAGAGGAAGCTGAGAAAGCAGAAAAAGCAGAAAAGGTATAAAATAATATCACGAAAGGAGATTCTGGTATAGATGTTTTAAAATATCTATACCAGAATTTTGCTTTTTAGGGCGCCCAGGCGGGCTGTTTGCTTATACTCCTCGTCCTCCTTCGTCGTCCTGCGGGGTACCGCTCCCATCCCTGGCGCGGGAGCCAGCCTCAAATGGATATTCTTCAGTCGCCTTAAGTTTCTTGCTTCCATTGATCACACTTTTATTTTTTATCGCGGCAACCAATTTGGCTTGACCTTGCTAGTTTATCATACTTCCTTAATTTAATACCCTAGTCATCAAAACTAGGATCTTTGCTGAGTTCGCACTTCAAAATAATCCTCTTTAACACCAAAGCTTACAAAATGAAGAACAGATTTATTGTCCTATTGACCGTTATTTTCCTAGCTCCTTCTATTGGATACACGCAATCCGTCACCCTAAGTCCAAGATATGTTAACGAAACAAACTCCTCCACTTATCACTCCAATAGTAGAGAAAGTTCTGACTTCATTTATAAAATGGACAGTATCGTATACCATAAGTTTTTGGGCTCCTCGAAAAATCTGACAGTTGTCTTTGATTATAATTCTGATGGGACCATTAAAAGTCAAAAAAACTTTGAGGAAAACAAATTAACAGGCAGTCACTCCTATATGTATAGCAATGGAAAGAAAACTCAAGAAGATTTCAAGGGAAAGTCTTTAGACCACTATCTGATATATCAAATAAGCTATGCATATAATAGCAAAGGTCAGTTATCAACGTTGGAAATGATTACTAAAGATACTTTCGGAATAGAAAAGAGTGCTGTGCGGAATATCTATTTTTATGACGAGAGCGGGAACAAGGTTACAGATATCATTGAGGAACGAGAAATAAATGCGGCCTGGACTCTATCAGGCAAGAGAGATCACCATTACAACACAAAAAACCAGATTGATTCATCCTCTGAGGCTGCGTGGTATCAAGGCAAGTACTTTATTTATAGTTACACGACTTATAAATACGAGGGGAACAAAGAAATAGAGATTAAATATCAAGATATGAAGCTTGACAACGAAACAGAATTTAATCCCACACACAAACGTGAAAGCAATTTTGATATAAACAACCAACCGTTAATGGCTATAGATTATTCATGGGATTCCACCACATCTAATTGGGTAAAAGAGTCCAAAGATGAATATGTTTCGTCTACTGTTTTTAAAATGTCCAACACCTATTCGCTATTCAATTCTCTTGATGACGGCTTTGACCATGGATTGCCGCTAAGAATAACTACTTCTCCCTGGGAGGAGAAAAACCAAATTTACTTAGAACCGGTTCTAGATTATGAGATGTTTTATTCCACAATAGATATCACATCGTTCTATGAATCCGCCACTGAAGCAATTTCAGTTTTCCCCAACCCTGCCGTGGATTGGCTTAGCCTTAGAATCCCAGAAGCTAGTGGAAAAATTTCTGTTGTTAATGCATTAGGTGGAGTTGTATTAGAGGAAAGATGGGAAGGTACAAGTCATGAATTATCGCTTGAAGATCTCCGGCCTGGCACATATTACTTTACGATTATAAATAAAAACAAAACGTATTCTGACAAATTGATGATCAGATAAACACGCCTTTGTTGGAGGAGTTAGATTTACCAAAGTATAGGGTTGCAGGAGGGGAGCTTATTCCCCTATTAACGTCACTTCCGTCTGTGACTTTTGGGAAAGTGCATCCCGCTGTTTAAAACAAGAGACACTAACGGTCATACAATATTCTAATAGGCGGTAGATTCGCATATGGAAAAAACTTTCCAGTGTATTGCGGTAAACATCAGAAATGCATATGCCTATCATCTCCGAATTTGTATTTTATGATTTTAGCTAAAAAGAAAACTGAAAATATTGATATACCTTTTAATTCAAAAAGTAGGTGGACGTCATTTGAATATTAGCACCGACAGACGTAGGTGCTAGCTGGAATCTTATTGCTAGGTTGGGCTACTTTGCATCATTCATATTCCCTAATACTTCCCAAGTCAGATAAATCATGGTAAACCTGAATCAATTTACCAAAGCCTTGATCTATACGAGAATTCATGCATTCTTCATGCATTCTCTGTTCGATTCAATTACTGAACCAATAGTTTTAAAGTTTGACTGGAGTCTAATTTGAGTATGTAAATTTGAGGATTTAAATCACTGGTGTTCATCTCTGTCACCTCTTTATGACTAGCTACATATTTACCAAGTATGTCAAACAGCTCAAAAGAAATTGCTTTATTGAAATGAACGTGGTTGTTTTTAACAACTGGATTTGGGCTCACTGTAATGAAATTACTTTCTACTTCTCTATATGCTTCCTGAGCTGCAACACCACAGGTTGAGCCATCTTGCAAGACCAGTATTTTAGCGGTAAAAGGTTTTAAAGTTATACTTCCACCACATACATCGTTCCCATCCAAATCTTTATAATACTTTCCATTTAAAAAATATGTTTGATCTGTAGTTGATGAGTTCACAAATATAGGAGAGTGTATTTGCGGCGCTACATCTGCAACTATTGTAACTGGTTCTAAATACACATTGTCAAGCCAGATGGTGTAGATGTTTGAAGTTTCACCAGGAATTCTAAATCCTATTCGCGCATCCACTGCACCTTGAGGCAATTGGAAAAAATATTCGTTTTCGGTTTTAAATTTCTCAACTGCTATCTTTTTTACCTGAGTAATTCCGTTCCATGGAGAAAAGTTATTAGAGATATTTACCTCTATATAATTGGGTTTGTCGCTTACACAGCTAAATCTTAAACGATACCACTGAGTTCTAGTATTATTGCCTATTTTAAAGGCACATAACGGCTGGCTGTATTGATTCGGATTGTTTGCAACTACAAGGCTACCTGCATTCAAGAGAGTCTGCGTATTAACCCATTTAAATTGGCTGTAGAAATTTTGATTGCATCCCCAACCATTGATGTTGGCGTCAAAAGTACCATTCGCAACTAAATTTGCGCCAGTGACTGTAATCGATTTAAATCCGCTTAATTTTTCAAAATGCTTTTTAGAGGCTAGATCATGCTTTCGCTCATTTATAAGTCTATTTAAGGAATACTCAATCGAAGGGTATCCTCCATTGCGAAAAACTTGAGTCTCAAAAACGATGTCGCTGTAGGGGTTGTATAAATAGTTGTTATCGCTTTGATTAAAGTTACTGGGCATAATATCAGCAACATTATTCTGAAACTTATATAATTTTTGAGAAGGTGATAAGCCATAGATTATATTCCCGGTAATGGTGTTGTTATTTTGTGGATGTATACTTCCCAAATCCAGAACTATGTTGGAGATTCCATTGGCGTTGTTATACAAAACATTTTCTTTTGCCATACTGTACCATGTATCCAGCATGGATATACCTATACCATTGCAATTGTACACGATGTTTCTAAAAGTAGTGATATTGCTGTCATTATCACCTCCATAATATATTCCATTGCCTATCGGAGGATTACCAGCAGGTGTTCCATAGGTCCCTCCCGTTACATTAGAAATAATGTTATAATTCAATGATATATTTTTACCTCCATCTTTTCCGAATGGTACCGCAAGTCCGCCACAGTCATTCATTACCAAGCAAGCACAATTCACTATATTATATTCCCCGACACTTCCCTGTCCTATGCCTAAACCTAAATTTGCAATGCTGTCTATAGTATTATATGCCACGTAAGAAAATTTACTAGTATTCATACCATTATCACCGTAACCTGTCGTTCCATAACCTGGTATCATGCCGATGCGGCGAACCTTATTATAGATTATAGTCGAATTTTCTGCACCCCACGTTAGCCCCGTACCTAAAATGTCTTCAATGGTATTATTTTTTACAATATTATCCTTACCGTAAAAGCTTAAGATACCAGTATCTAACCCTTGCGAAATGTTGTTGTTGGAAATTATGCAGTTTATGGAATTTCCTACATATAGGTTAATATTTTCTGCCTGTCTTATATCAAGATTATCTACTACTATATTATTGATACCCCAACTTATTTCTACCGTATACTTGACAGAAGGGGTTTCGATTAAAGAAAGATTAGGATCCGTGGAAGAAACTAGATAAACCTTCTTTGCAATAGTATCGCAAAACCATTCGTTCTCGACGTCCAAAAATTCGTATTTATTATCAAAATAATATCCCCAGCCCTTCTCTGCGGCATATTGGCAATCGGATGAAAAAGTAATTAACCCTTTTGCATCCTGAGATTTTACGGTTCGTTTTTCCCATTGCCAGTTTATAGAATGTATATGAACAGTAGCAGCATTAAAGAAACCAGCAGGTTTGATCATAGTACTATCTCTAAAGCTCGCCTTAGTGCCAGGACTGGTGGTATAGCTAAGGGCATTGTTGTTGGGAAACCTTGCCACGGTTATTACTTTATTATTCCTAAAAAGATGTTTGGCATTTTTTGCATAGTCAGCTCTCCACAAATTGTTTCCGATTGATACCCAGTTGGAAATCATAGAGCTTCCTTTGATGACTGGTTTTGCACCTTTTCCATAGGAGGAGAAAATAAGTCTACCAGCCACTGTGGTATTATAATTCTGTATTTTCAGTGTTCCCCTAAAAGTGTCTCCACATTTGAATAATATGCTATCACCGGCTTTAAACTTTCCACCATAACTATTAACTGTAGAAAGGTCCCATGTAGAATTTGAGGACAGACCAGAGTTTATGCTATTTCCCTGG
>DASVUU010000511.1:0-4491 GCA_036386935.1 Cytophagaceae bacterium
TAATAAGGTTGATCGGATTTCCATTTTAATCTGCTCAAGTATTTGTAGCAAAAATCATCGTCCGGGAAAATATTTTTAAAATCCCTAAAGCTCATAACCTTATGGAATAGTCTTGCCTCGTTGGCATTAGTAACCTCAGATTTCAACTCTATATTGTGCGACCTGAGAAGGCTATTCATTTTTTCGATCTCTTCATTTGATCGCTCCAGTGCTAACGTCTTCTCCAGAATCTCATTATTTCTTTGGATTAATTCTTTGGTTCTATCATTGACTTGTATTTCTAATTCTTTATTCACCTGATCTTTTAGTAATTCTCTTTCCTTGAGTGCCTCAACGGTCTTCTCAATTGCCTTGTCTCTCTCATTCTTCAAAAAATTGGTTCGATAGCCCATGGAGATGGCAAATGCAATAACTTCTACACCCGCAAAATTTAGGAAATTTTGATAAGAATTACCTGATGTACTGAAATGTAGATGCATCACATCAAGAAGATTTCCAAAGATTAGTATGGCTATACTCAAGGCTGCACACATACTAAGTTTGTTATACCTTTTTGGAGTTTGTATAGCCGTCAAAAGTAGGAAACCTAAAATAATTAGATCGTAAAACCTATTATCAATTAAGAAAGAGTATTCAGATTCATCAAGGCATAAGTGGCAGATATATAGTATGAACCGTATAACAAACATACTGTATAGCCATTTGTGATATTTCTTTGAGCGAGGATAAAATTTAAGAAATTCATGGAAATATAATATCATCGTCAGATTCAACCCGATGGAAGTAATGGAAAAAAGGTCATAAATATTCTTGAATGAGTATGTGGAATAGAACCCTGTGGTAAAATTGTATAAATAACCTGTGTTTAGTAGCCTTGAAAAAATCACAAAAAAAGAGAATATTGAATAGTATAGGTACATTTTGTCATTTAAAAAGATAAAAAATATAAACCCAAACACTCCTGCTAAAAATGCTAAACCTATCAAGAAAAATACCATCTGGGTGGCAGTAGTTTCTTCTTGTACAATTTCTTTTATATCCGTTTCTCCTAGCCAGAGAGTTGCTCCAAAAAAGCTTTCAATACGTAACCAGCAAGTAATAGGTCTCTCAGAATTAGGAAGTTTCACATACAAATTTGGAAAATATAAGTTGCGCTGGTGAAATCCAGTATTTATTCCAGAGTGGTAATGAAGCAGTGTATCGTTGATATGATAATAGATGTCAGCGTTTCTACACATTACGAAGGGATACATTATATAATATTCGCCCGGAATATTTTTTCTTTCATAGACAAACCTAATCCAGTAGGTTTTTAGCCTTTTGTCACTATAATTTCCTTCTTTATATGGCTTAAAGGGTAGTTTACTATTAATAACTTGATCAATAGAATACTTATGTTCTCCCTCTGCAAGTACCTCTATATTGTTGAATGAGGTTGCATGCAGGGAAAAATTGATTAAAAAAACCATTCCCGTTATTGCGGCAACATATTCTCTACGCATCTCCACCAACCTATTCTTCATTATTCATTCACTTAAAATCCGTTATTAAGAGTTAATTGATCATTTGCTTTCAATTGACAAAGTACTCTTTCTCGGTATTTTTGACCACTATTTGCAATGTTACCAGGACGCAAATCTTAGATTATAACCAAATAAATATCTCACACTTATCAGCTTACTACTATAGAGATAATTCTATATTAAATGTCTACTCTTTATACGGCAAGAATTTTATTTCAATGACGAAGTTTGATCGAAAGGCTTCCATAGTCTACAAAGTTTAAGTGTCAATCCCTCACATAGTGTCGAGTTACCTCTTTTTTGATTGAAGGTCGTTTTAATAGGATCTAAAAGTCTAGAGCTTCTTTCCTATAGCGAACTGTTTTGTGTTAAACAGAAACTTGCCGATAATATTCGAATCGTCGATTCTATTGTTAGTTTTAGGTAAATGGGTTGGGAATAATATCCTGTCCCAGGATGCATCTTTTATGCTGAGCAAAACCGGTAAAGTCGTCAAAAACTACGAACGTTAGATAGTGATTAATTATATATAGACTTGCCAGACTGTAAACGACTTGTCAAATATCACAATAGATCGCAGAAAAGCTTCCTCAATTGTAGGAGGAAGCCTTTCTACAACACGTAAAATCTTATTCGCTTACTAAGGTCAAGCTACCTGTGACCAAAACGTTTCCATTCTGTTTGCTTATCACATAGTAATAAGTAGCTGTGGGCAAAAGCCTACCATTTACACGACCATCCCATGGTTTATCATACTTTCCCTTTTGTTGATACACTCTGTCACCCCAACGGTTAAACACCTCAATGTTTAGATAATTAAATCTTTCTATTCCTGAGATATACCAATAGCTGGCGTCATCTTGCGCAGATGGAACCAAGACATTTGGTACAAATACTTCGCAGTTAACGTCTTTCCTTATGGTCTTACTTTTGGCGACTCCAGCTCCACAAACTGATGAAACAGGGACTACTTTTATTCTTACCCCTTCCGGCAAAATTTCATCGTTGAAAGTTATTCTGGCCGTCCCTTGAGAGTCATTCTTTTCTATTCTTGAGTTGATAGTGACGCTCCAATCGAACGTAATTCCTTCGTTTGGTTTAACTAAATAAACAACGGCGCTTTCCTTACAAGCTAAAGTATCCCCGATAATATCAGTCACTATGGGAGGAGCAGATACTGACACCACTTTACTGCTCCTTTTTGCGGCTGCATTGCAAGAAGTTTTCGTGACCTCTACTAGGATTTTTGGCTCCCCAACGTAGTCGCTGTTCCACGTAATTAGGGCAGTATTCAATCCCGACTTAGTTATTGCTCCTGCATTGCTTGGGTCGAGTCTCCAATTGAATTCTTGAGCATTCAGCGCAATTGCTTTTACTGAGTCAATTCTAGTATTGCAAAATTCAGCTGTAGAAGAAATGGACGGGTCGCCCAATGGGCCCTCGATAGCTACAGTAGCCGTTCCCTTCATCTCGTTCGTACATTCGGTCGATAAATTTTTAGCTGTGATTGTATAGGTGCCATTGCTTGATTGGAGGGGCGGAACCTCAAACGTTAGAGCACCGTTAGTTCCAGCCTTTGAGATTCCTGTATTGCTTAAGGTATATGAAACGTTTTCCTCGCTGGCTGAAAGTACAATTTCTGCTTTGGCTACTGAACCTTCGCAACCTGAAACGTCACCACTTACCTCAAACTTTGAAGGTCTCTCAGGGTCTCTAATTTCAATTGTTTGTAAAATATTCCAACTGCACTCATTTCCTTTGTTTTTTGCACGGATGGTATATAAGCCAGTAGAACTGATGTTTTCAAATTTAAGATTAGTGCCTGTTCCTGATTGAGTGGCGACATTATTCCCTCCCAACTTCAATTCATACTCCACGGTTGAGGAGCTTTGCAAGACAACAATAATTTGTCCCTTATCATTACATGGTAGAGATCCTCCACCTGAAAGGGTTTTTTCTTCGGGCAATGAATTTACAGTGATCGGAATTTGAGTGGCTGGGCTTTCACAGTTATTGACTGTTTGAGTAAGAAAATAGGTTTTAGTTCCTGCTTCAGAAACATCAGGAGTGAATGGCGCATTAATCTCCATCTTGGGATCAAGGCTCTTATACCATTTAAAAGAGGCGCCATCTACACCGCTTGGTGTCAATTTCTCCGAAGTCTCTCCTGCACAATAGTTCTGCTTTCCCGTAAATGCTGGGGCCACTGGCTGACCAGGTGGAAGAAGAGGAAACGTTCCTGTAACCGTTTTGCTGCACCCACTATTTAGGCCTACTTTTACGGAGGTATAGGTATTTGCAGCTCTTATCAAATCTATTCCGTTAGGTCCAGCTAACTTATTTGTATCTGCTTCTCCCGGAGTATTCGTATTAATCTGGTATTCTGTACCTGAGACAAGTCCTTTGAGTTGCAAGATTCCTGCACCCCCGCAGGTGGTAGGCGGTATTGGTGTAACAGTAAATTGGGGTGGTGTCGGTCGGTTTGTCACTGCAACGGCCGTTTCTGCGCTATCAGAACAATTCGAAGCAGACGAAATCAAAACATTATAGCTGCCCACGTTAGATACTGTTATATTTGATTTTGTAGAGTCGTTTAAAGGTATACCATTTTTAAACCATTGGTAAGATACTCCTGCGACTGTATTATCTACTGATAACCTTACGTTTTCATTTTCGCATAAAGTAATTGGGCCACTTTTCTGAATAGAAAATGGAGCTGGCTTACTTATTACTTTTATTGTCGCAGCATCCGCGAGGGTAACTTCAGAGGTACAAACAGCTTGGCCAGGAGACAATACCATGTTTGAAAACTGGCTGGTATTCTGATAATTTTGGTTTGTACCACTATACATGGACATGGTAGTACGACCTATTCCACCAAAGTTATCGTTGTAGCCAATATCAAATCCAATAAGTTTGCTTTGCAATACATCGCCTGAAGCGAAGCCAAGTAAAATAAAAGGAATCT
>DASVUU010000512.1:0-2761 GCA_036386935.1 Cytophagaceae bacterium
GCCTTCTCCCCCATTTGTACCCCTACCTGAAGTTTAAAATACCTACGTTCCGATTTGGACATCGATCGTATGAGTTCACAGAGTTGAAGAAGTTTAGACATTATAAATTCAGTAGGATAATCTGTATTTAGTTATTTTAACGCCAAAATCTGCGCTGTATTGAAAGATTATTCAAGATAGAAAGATCTAATATTATAATTCTAGGCCTTCCCCTGAATTTGTTTTATTATACTTTTGATCAAATTAATGTCGATGAAAGGAAAGATAGTTGTAGTTGGAAGCTCTAATACCGATATGGTTATTAGAACTGATTATTTTCCTAAACCGGGAGAAACTATAATTGGAGGCAAGTTTTTAATGAATCCAGGTGGAAAAGGAGCTAATCAAGCAATAGCGGCCGCGCGAATGGGCGCTAAGGTTACTTTCATTGCTAAACTTGGTAATGATATCTTCAGTGTTCAAGCCATGCATCAGCTTGAAAAAGAAGGAATCAACATTGACTATATCGTATTTGATAAAGTGAATCCTTCGGGGGTAGCTCTCATTACAGTAGATGCCAAAGGTGAAAATACTATTGTAGTAGCGCCTGGCTCTAATATGGAATTAAGTCCTCTTGATTTTGCTGATGGCGAGCAATCACTTACCGATGCTGATATCTGGTTGATGCAACTTGAGATACCGATGAGTACAGTTGCCTTCTGCGCCCATTGGGCTAAATCTAAAGGAAAAAAGGTTATACTTAACCCTGCTCCTGCATCACCTTTAAATGATGATTTATTATTGAATTTATACCTTATAACTCCCAATGAAACTGAGACAGAATTGATTACCGGAATACGAATAGACGACGAGATTTGTATGAAGCGAGCGTGTGAATGGTTTAAAAATAAAGGCGTTGAAAACGTCATCATTACGTTGGGTGCAAAAGGTGTTTACCTATCCGCTCAAGGGTTTTCTCAAATAGTAGCTGCGCCGTTGGTGAAAGCGATAGACACCACGGCAGCGGGCGATGTGTTCAATGGAGCATTGGTTGCGGCTTTGTCTGAAAATCTTGATTGGATAAAGGCAACTGAATTTGCAGTTAAAGCAGCTTCAATCTCGGTAACAAGAATAGGCGCGCAGTCTAGTGCACCTTATAGAAGTGAAATATAGTGCTTCCAAAAAAAAATTGCTAAACAACCTACGATGTTTATTATCCAATCTTACCCAATGGCAGTCTTTTTTTGTTTCATAACTATGTTGTGCTGGGGCAGTTGGGCGAATACCCAGAAGTTGGTGTCCAAATCATGGCATCCACAATTATTTTATTGGGACTACACGATTGGCCTGGTCTTAATTGCGTTGATTCTAGGACTTACTTTAGGATCATTTGGTGACCATGGCAGAAGTTTTATTTCGGACTTGAGTCAGGCCAGCAATAGTAGCCTGCGTTTTGCATTTATTGGAGGAGTTATTTTCAATATTTCCAATTTATTGATGGTAGCAGCAATAGACATAGCAGGGATGGCTGTAGCTTTTCCAATTGCCGTAGGCATAGCCTTAGTGCTAGGAGTAATAGTTAATTATTTGGCAGATAGTTCGAGCGATCCTATGCTCTTATTTTCCGGCGTAGGTCTAGTCGTGGTAGCTATTATTTTAAGTGCCATATCGTACAGCAAATTGCCAAACCAGGGCTTTAAGGCTACACACAAAGGATTGATTGTGTCGATTTCTGCCGGCTTGATTATGGGATTTTTCTATCGATTTGTAGCTGACTCAATATCGGCGGATTTTGCGAATCCAGAGATTGGCAAAATGACCTCTTATTCCGCTGTTTTTATATTTTCAATAGGAATTTTTATTTCCAATTTTCTTTGGAACACTTACTTTATGTATAGGCCTATAAAGGGCTACCCGGCCACCTATAAAGATTATTTTACCAAAGGGAATTTCAAATTACATTTGGTCGGCGTACTGGGTGGAATAATATGGAATATTGGAATGTCATTTAGTCTAATTGCGTCAGCTCAAGCTGGTACAACGATATCTTATGGATTAGGACAAGGTGCTACCATGATAGGCGTAGCATGGGGAGTTTTCATCTGGAAAGAATTTAAGACGGCACCTAAAGGTACCGATTTGATATTGGCTGCTATGTTTGGTTGCTTTATTATGGGATTAATACTAGTGATAGCTGCAAGAGCCTAACGGTATGATAAATTAGACACAGAAAGTATGAAGATGAAAAGTATAATATTTTTAATTACATTAAGTGTATCTGAATTATTTGCTAGCATAGATCCATCGCAAAGGTGGCTACCTATTATCCCTAATGTGGTTGCGGACAAATACTCTCCTTCTCAGCAAGAAAAATTAGAAGGGTTGCTAGGCTATAGAGTGGACATTAATCTAGAAAAAAGGCTATTAAAAATAGACTCTGCCATTCTCCTGTCCGGGTTTAAGAAACGCCCTGGCTCACAAACTTGGATAGGTGAACATGTGGGAAAGTTCCTGTTCTCTGCTACACTTACCTACAGGCATTCCCACGACCCGAGATTGAAGCAATTGATGGATGAAATGGTGTTGAAATATATTTCCTATCAACTTGCAGATGGCTATATGGGTACGTATTTGCCAAAAGATTATTGGAGCGAATGGGATGTGTGGGCTCATAAATATTGCATTATAGGCTTGCTAAATTATTACAGCTTGTCGGGCTACAAGCCTGCACTTGAGTGTGCAAAAAAAGCAGCTGATTTAATTTGTAATACTTTTGGAGATG
>DASVUU010000513.1:0-3440 GCA_036386935.1 Cytophagaceae bacterium
AGCAATAGATAGGAAAGGGAACCAAGTCGCCGCATCAATTAAAATTTCTAGGATTCGCTACTTTAACATCATATTTAAATTCATATTTTAAAACTATTTCATGTGAGCTGTTATTAATACTTTTTAAAGTATTGATTAGGTGATCATACGCATAGCCAAAACTTAGTTGTTTTCTCTTATATTCTATCAGGAACACAATTGCATTTCCTGGCCTCAGGGATAGCCCTCCCGAAATACTCTTCTTATATACGAGCATACTATTCAAGTCTATCTGGATAGGCGAAAAAGGAATTCTCTTTAGTAAGATCGACGGTTTCAACACAATATCTTCTGAGAACGGAATGTTCACTCCTGAGGTTATATAAAATCTATTTCTTTGATTTCTTAAATTTTGCGAATAGGTTGGGTCTGAGGAGAATTCTAGTTGCGGAATAGAGGTGCCTATATAGAAATTTCTATTTTGGAAATACAATCCCATTGCAATAATCGGATGAACTAAATTGGTCTGTTCACTAAATGCATCATCGTTGTCTTCACTGGTAACTATATTTGACCAGTTATTCTTAATGAATTTTACCCCGCCAGAGATTCCGGTTGATAACTTTCCATCTAAAAAGGGCAACCGGACAGATATTGCCTGAGAAATGTCTGTTCTTTTTGTAATCCCATATCGGTCGTTGGTTACTATTAAACCAAGGTTTAAGACCTTATTTTTTAAAGGAGAGTGGATAGTCAGGGTCTGCGTCGTCGGAGCATTGTTGAATTCCGTCCATTGGCTCCTGTGGTCTAAGACAATAGTCAATGCATTATTACTTCCTGCCAAAGCTGGATTCAAAACCAATCCATTGAACATGTATTGGCTAAAAAGTGGCAACTGCTGGCCCACCAAATTTCCAGTAGAAATAGCACTAAAAAGAAGTATTATGAAAAATCGCATTATTTATATTGAATTATCTTTTAAGAACCACGAAGTTTTTAATCGGAGCCTTGTTTTTTATTTTTAAGATAAAATAATAGGTGTCATCATCTAAACGGTTGCCACTTTTGTCTTTTCCGTCCCAACTATTGTTATAATTAGAGTTGCTGTATACCTCTTCACCAATTCTATTAAATACAATGAGGTCCGCTTGTCCAAACTGGTGAAGTCCCTTTATTTCAAAAAAATCGTTGGTTAAATCATTGTTTGGAGAAAAGGCATTGGGAATGATGAAGGTTTCTTTAATAATGGATATGGTGTCTGTAGTAGAGGGACAAGTCCCATTTTGCACGGTCCAAGTAAATTTGTTTTCACCATCGGCTAGATTAAAAATCTCGGTTTGCTCGTCATTAAGTTTTCTCAGTAGGGGGCTATGATTTAAGCTGGTCAAATACCCTTTTCCTGGTGAAGGATCGCTCGCCGTGAGCGTGTATTGGTCAGCATAGGTTGTAATATCCAGTCCAGCATTTGCAGGTATTGGTGGTATATAGTTAATAATCTCGATAGTGTCCACAGTACTGCAATGTCCGTCTTTACTTATCTTCCATACGAAGGTATTTTTTCCGTTGCTAAGTGGAATTGTTTGCGACGCAGGTTCGGGCTGTATAGGGGCCGTGCCCGCAACCCGTGTCCACCTACCTGTTCCAATTAATGGTTGATTAGGCTGAAGTGGAAAATCAAGACTACTGCATAGGATGGTATCTCTCCCTGCAAATGCTTTGCTCACGATAGGTTTGCTGATAATATTCAAAATGACAGAGTCCTTGCATGACTCGCTTTCCACCTTCCAAATAAATACATATTGACCTTCTTTGATATTTTGAATCGTAGTTTTCGGGCTCAGCTTATCTTTAAAGACTATTGGATTGCCATAAGACTGTTCCCAGCCATATAAAACTGCACCTGGCCCTTGGTCGCTAAGTGATATCTCGAAAGAATTTTTTCCACATAAGACCGTGTCGATGTCCTGGTCTGGAAGATTGATTTCTTCTTGAACAGTAAAATTCACCGTTTCGGTAATTGGCCCACACATTCCATTTGATACGGACCAAATAGCTGAATAGGTATTGCCCCTTTGTAACTCACTTAAAGTCGCGGTTGGGAGTGAAAGATCAGAATTACTAAAATGCGATTGATTGTGAGAAATTACAGTCCATTCTCCCTTCGCTGAACTTATTTGCTTGTTAGGATCGGGTGCAGTCAATAAAATACTTTCCGCACAGATGAATGAGCCGTCTAGCGGAGTCGTAATTGCAACATTCGAAGGGAGAGAATCTCTCACGATGGTTATAAATCCTATATCTGAGCAAATGCCTTTCATGACTTCCACCTCAAATATGTTTTTACCATAAGAGAGATTGATGACAAAAGGACTTACCGCATTTCGATTGATTATAATGGCCCCAGTTGAACTGCCTTTGGTATTCCAATTTATAACGTCGGGGTTAAAATTTTTATTTAGTTGCAAATCTAGGGTTATGGTATCCTTACAAACATGTACCTCAGTGAGGCCATTCTCTATTACAATCCCATAGTTTGCGGGCTCTTTTCTAATTGTCACGCTGTCATAGATTGTTTTACATAAAGAATTGGCCTGGTTATTAATTTGCCATACATAAATATTCTCGCCATTAACTAAGGATGTAAGGGCTTTTGGCGAAGTTCGGTTACTTACTTCACCGGCTCCAGGCGTCTTAGTCCATTGTCCAATAAAGTTTGGGTCCTCGTCTTTTGGATTATTGGCAACCATTATAAAGTCTGACCGGCAATAGCTTGTGTCGTTTTCATCGTTTGCTAATAATGCATCTATGATAGATGGCTGGTCGTTTATTATTTTAATGGTATCCGACAAACTACACCCTAAGTTCTTAACTGTCCATACAAAATTATAAATCCCCGCTTTTCCCAACTTGCTTATATCTAATGCGAAACTAGTTGGGTCGTAGATTGGAGACCTGTTTGCCTGTGGTATAAATTGCCAGCGTCCAATAGCGGTAGGAAATTCAAAATCAGCCGCTATCGTTGGGGAAATCTGACCTGACGAGCCACAGACATTGGCACTTTCACCAAGACCAATAATTGTAGGCTGATTATTCACCACATTTATTTTTTGGGTTTCAGTACATACCAATGTGTTGTATGTATTTTGTACTATCCATTCCAGCGTATATGTTCCGGGCAAACTGAACCCTTTGAAATTGTATGTATTTCCAGATTTAGAGGCCAAGCTTGGCTGCGTCCCACTTGGACCTCTCACGGTACCACTCCATCTCCCTCTTGCATTTGGGAATTCGATCATTGGGGAAAGTGGGGTGAGAGATAAAAGGGGGCCACAAAAATTGCTATCAGCGCCTCCTAAGCCATCTATCATAGCCGGTTGGTGACTCACCATGGTGACAGTATCGGACTTGAAACAATTCTTATTCGATACAGTCCATTTAAACATATAGGTCCCAGGTTTATC
>DASVUU010000514.1:0-5692 GCA_036386935.1 Cytophagaceae bacterium
GAATTTTTCTATCATTACCAAGACATTCACCTGTGCAAGTTGAAACTTATGGAAGAAGCCCCCCACACACGACTAGTTTATAAAGTCATAGAGAATCAATTTAATTTTGTTAAAGACCAAAGCGAATGGGTGAACACCAAACTTGTTTTTGAAATAACTAAGGAGGGCGATAAAACAAAAGTACAATTCACACACGAAGGACTTGTCCCAGCCTATGAATGTTACAATGTTTGCAATGATGCATGGAGCGGCTACATAAATAAGAGTCTTTACAATCTCATCACTACAGGCAAGGGCGAGCCTAATCCAAAAGGGAAAGAGGGATTTAATGCGGAGTTAGCAGAGAAGTGGAAGCTAAATTAGAAAAAGTGACACGTCTCGCCATATAAAAAGCAGGTTTGACCGCTGTCTAAAACCGTTGGATGTAATATGTGTTTAGAAAAGAGGATATTTAACGGTTATAGTACGCAATCCATTGATTTATCTAAACCTATAGACATATAGGTTTAAGCAACTCGGATAAAGCAGCATCATTTTTTGCACCTATGCCTGTAATGATATTTACAGGCTTATCTTATGCCATGGTAGCATATGGTTAACTTGATTTTTTAAAAAGGACAAGCCAAGGGTTTCTTTCCAGCTTATTGAATGTCTCATTCGTCTAAATGAATATGCAAAGATGTGTTCGGTTTGCAGGGACCAATATCATAACTACAGTTTAAACTAAAAAATATGCTCTCATGTCATTTAATGGCCATGATCCTGCTATATGACAAACTTTTATTGTAATTCTCCTATATCCCTATCTAACACGCAATTATAAGTCGCTCATGTTTCATTTGTATAGAAAAATATTTTATGTTTGGTAAATAAATACCTAAATAAACTTAACATCATGAAAATCAAATCATTTGCCTTTTTAGCTGCATTATCCTTACAAATCAGCAGCAGCTTTGCTCAACCTCTTGTTGGCTATTTTTCCCTAAACGATAATTTTATCGACCAGAGCAAAACAGCTATAAATGGGGTAAGCGAATCTGGTAAGGCCCCTAAGCCGGTGCAGGATAGAGTTGGTAGCAATAACAGCGCTTATTTATTTGATGGAGTAGATGATTATATAGATGCTACGGAAAATACAAGAAATATCACCAATACACTCACAGTAAGTGCATGGGTAAAAACTAGTTCGTCTAAGTTTAGACAATTTGTTGTAGCCAAATATGATTATTATTTAGACCATGGATTCCATTTAGGTATAGTAGGTGCAAACGATCCTAACTATAAAGAAGGGGCGGTCTTCTTAGGTGGTAGAGACGGTAGTGATTCCTACTCTCTTGCCATATCTAATAGAACTAACCTAAATGATGGCAAATGGCATCACCTATGTGGAATCGTTGATAAGAACTCATGGCAAGTCTGGGTTGATGGTAAGTTAGAATCTGAAACAAAGAGTACAACACTGTCACCTAATCTAGCTGTCTCCACCCCCCTATACATAGGAGACCTCCCTAACGTTAATGAGGGTGGACCTTTTGCTGGTGTCATTGATGAAGTAGAACTATATAACACGGTGGTGAAACCAATCGGTGTTAGTACTCCGTGCAGACCTGTAGGAATATTTAATTTAGACAATAACTATAATGATTTAAGCTTTATTAAAGGTAACGGTTCTAGTTTACCTAACTTCACCCCTGTATCTGCTATTGGGGTTACTGGAAAAGAAAATACAGCCTTCCGCTTTGACGGAAAAGATGATTATATCACATTTGGGACGGATAATAGAGGAGTAACCAACCATGTTACAGTTTCTGCTTGGGTGAAGACTAGCTCCCATAAATTCAGGCAATTTGTTGTGGGCAAATATGAATATAGTAGCTCAGCAGGGTACAATTTAGCTATAATCGGAGAAAATGATCCAAATTTCCCAGATGGTACAGCTGTATTTAGTGGAAGAGATGGTTCATCAGTGCAATATGTTATTGCTTCGTCAAAGAGAACCAAACTCAATGATGGTGTTTGGCATCACATCTGCGGAATTGTTGAAAACAATAAATGGCAGGTTTGGGTGGATGGAGTTCTTGAAGGCGAAGCCAGATCGACAACAAGCAGTCCTAATCTATCAGTTTCCTCCCAACTTTACGTAGGGCATCTATTAGGAAATGACCCAAACATTGACGGCGCCTTTGACGGTACCATCGACAATGTAGAGATTTATAACTGTGCCTATACTCCTGAACGAATTGTCAAGGAACATCCTGGCCCGCCATGCAAAGCAGTGGGAATATTCAATTTAGACAATAATTACAATGATCTAAGTTATAATAAAAGTAACGGTTCTAGTTTAGCAGCTTCAACTCCTGTACCAAGTATAGGGATTTTTGGTGAAGCAAATACAGCATACCGATTCGACGGGAACGACGATTATATAACATTCGGCACCGATAATAGAGGGGTGACTAACAATGTTACGGTTTCAGCATGGTTTAAGACGAGTTCTCATAAATTCAGGCAGTTTGTTGTGGGGAAATATGAATATAATAGCTTAGCAGGATACAACCTGGCAATTATTGGAGCAAATGATCCGAACTTTGCGGATGGAACTGCAGTATTTGGAGGAAGAGACGGTTCGGCAACTACTTATATGGTTGCTTCCTCAAAAACATCCAAGCTTAATGACGGTGGTTGGCATCACATCTGCGGAATTGTAGAAAAGAATAAATGGCAAATTTGGGTTGATGGTGTTCTCGAAGGTGAAGCAACATCACTAACTACCAACCCAGATATCTCAGTTTCCACACAATTGTATGTAGGTCACCTATTAGGGAACGACCCCACCATAAACGGTGCTTTTGACGGCGTTATAGATAATGTAGAAATATATAATTGTACATATACTCCAGAACGCATAGGGAATGAACTTCCTGCGGTAATTACCGCAATAAGAAGCGCGACAGAAAGATCGCAGTTCTTGATTTTTCCAACAATGTTAACAGACAAAATAAACATCTCGACCGATCTCAATTCGTATACAGTTACATTGTTTTCTTGTGATGGCAGGGTAATTGGAACATACGACAATGATCCCAGAACAATCGATGTGTCGGGCCTCGATAACGGTCTGTATATTTTGAATATCCTGGAAAAAAGTACTGGGAATATTACAAATAAGAAAGTATTGAAATACTAAGAAATATTTCTTATTCCTTAAGGGATATAGCCATAGTGGCTTTATCCCTTTTTTTATGAGCAAGGGCCGCCCAGGCCCTTGATGAAATCTCTTTATATTGCAATTTCTTATTACAATCCTCCTATAAGCCTAACTTATAATCAATTATAAATTCTTCATTTTTAATTATAGAAAAATATGTTCTATGTTTGCTAAAAATATCTATCTAAAAGATTCGCCGTTTATGAATGCCTCACATCTTCTTTTTTTAATTACTCTACTATTTCTTCAAGTCACCACCGCATTTGCCCAACCACTAGTCGGACGCTTTCGATTGAATAATAACTTTACTGACGACAGTAAAATAGCTATAAATGGAACAAGCAACTTGGCTACGGCGCCTAAAGGAGTGCAGGACAGAGTTGGTAATAATAACTCAGCTTTTCTTTTTGATGGAATAGATGATTACATAGATGCTACTGCCAATACAAGAAGCATCACCAATACAGTGACTGTCAATGCCTGGGTAAAAACCAGTTCTACGAAGTTGAGACAGTTTGTTGTGGCGAAATATGATTTCCAATCTGAACGTGGATTCCATTTGGTGCTAATTGGTGCTGGCGATGCCACTTATAAGGAAGGCACGGCTTTTTTTGGAGGAAGAGATGGTAGCGGATCATATTTTTCTACTGCGTCCACTAGAACTAACTTAAATGATGGCAAATGGCATCACCTATGTGGTATCGTTGATAAAAGCACCTGGCAATTATGGGTCGATGGAAAGCTAGAATCTGAAACAAAGAGTACGGCAACATCACCCGATTTAACTACTTCCAGTTCCTTATATATTGGCGATCTTCCTACGGTAAATGGCGGGTCTTTCGATGGTATTATTGACGAAGTAGAAATATACAATACGGTGGTGAAACCAACAGACGTAAGCACCCCCTGCAGACCGGTGGGGCTCTTTACCCTAAATAACAATTTTGAAGACGCAAGCGCTCTTAAAATTAACGGTTCAAGCACAACAAGTACTAGTCCTGTATCTGGTGCGGGAATAAAGGGTGAAGCCAATACTGCATTCCGATTTGATGGGCAAGATGATTATATAACATTTGGCACTGATAATAGAGGGGTCACTAACCATATTACCGTTTCTGCATGGGTTAAAACCAATTCTCATAAGTTTAGGCAATTTGTTGTGGGTAAATATGACTACAACAGCCGTGCTGGGTTTACCTTGACTATTATTGGAGAAAAAGACCCTAATTTCGCAGATGGCGCGGCAATTTTTGGTGGTAGAGATGGTCATGACACTTATGTTGCCGCCACCTCTAAAAGAGCCAACCTCAATGATGGTAAATGGCATCATGTGTGTGGTGTTTTAGAAAATCTAAAATGGCAGATTTGGGTAGATGGTGTGCTGGAAGGCGAAGCCACCTCTACGGCTGCAAGTCCTAACATCTCTGTATCCTCGCTATTATACGTCGGTAATTTATTAGGAAATGACCCAACCATCAACGGTGCGTTTGATGGTACCATAGATAATGTCGAGGTATACAACTGTGCCTATACCCCAGAAAGGATAGTCAACGAGCTCTCTGGTATTGTCAATACACCAACTATTTCCTTTCCAGCCATTCCTGCAAAGACCTACGGTGATGCTCCTTTTACGCTCAACGCCACTGCTAGCAACAGTGCAGCTATTATTTACACCTCAGATAAACCTGAATTGGCAAGTGTTAGCGGGAACACTGTAACAATAAAGGCGCCGGGGATAGTAACTATCACTGCTAGAGCAGAGAATCCTGCAGCTAGTGCAACCAGTGTCCTTACAATTAATAAAAAGCCCCAGACTATTACCCTAACCGCCATTAGCGACAGGAATCAAGGTGATCCTGTTTTTCAATTGGCACCTACATCGAGCTCTGGACTTACAAGCTTTAGCTATTCTTTAACATCTGGTCCAGCTACCGTTTCAACCACCGGCTCCGTAACTCCTAGTAGCACCGCGTCAGGCACTGTTACTATTAAAATAATACAAGGTGGAAATGAATTGTACTTGCCGGCGGAAAAATCTGTTACTTTTAATGTAAATACTGTCGAAGCAAAAATTACCTTTCCAACAATATCTAGCAAAACTTTTGGAGATCCTACATTCCAATTAAATGCTACATCAAACAAAGGTTCATCTATCAATTACACATCTTCGGCACCTACCATCGTAACAATAAATGGCAATACAGCAACGATTTTAGGTGCTGGTTCAGTAACCATTACAGCTTCTACCAGTAATCCACCTTCTTCTGCTAGCCAAACTATTACAATAGGCAAAAAAAGCCAAAGTATCTCAGTCAGCTCCATTGGAGACAAAAACCAAGGAGGACCCGCTTTCCAACTCGCTCCTACTGCTACCTCAGGACTTAATATTTTTACCTATAGCGTTTCAGGGCCAGCTACAGTGTCAACTTCCGGCGAAGTTACACCTAGTCCTACGGCGGGAGGAATAGCCACCATCAAAATTAC
>DASVUU010000515.1:0-3527 GCA_036386935.1 Cytophagaceae bacterium
AGGCTATGACAAGCTTCCAAGAATCTCTTTTGGAGACTGGGTGGGTGGAGATAGAGATGGTCATCCGTTCGTGACATCCGAGGTGACAAAAGAAACATTGGAAACGCTTAGGTCAAATGCACTTGCAATTGTAAGGCAACACCTGGATGATTTGTCGCACAATCTGAGTTTTACGTGTCCTATAAACCAAAGTGCGCCTGCTATGCAGAAGCGGATCTATGAAATAGGAGAAGAATTAGGCAGTAAGGAATTTGCCCTGAACGGTGCAGAAAGAGAGGCATTCAGACTTTTTGTAAACCTGATGCTTACGAAGTTACCACATGAAAAAAATTCGATCGTAAATCGAAATATTGAGAATGAATCTTCCTATAGATATGCCTCAGAACTAATAGCTGACTTGTTAATATTAAGCGATGCCCTCACGGTATTTGGTGCGAAGACGATTGCTTTTGCCGACGTCAGAGATGTGATGCGCATAGTACAGACGTTTGGATTCCACCTTGCTCATTTAGACATACGTCAAAATAGTAAGTTCCACGACAATGCGATTTGCCAGCTCATGGAAACTGCCTTGCTTGATGGCTCTCAGTTTTTAACCTGGTCAGAGGAAGACAGATTAGCTTTTATTAATAAAGAGCTGGAATCACCAAGACCATTTACACAACCAAAGATCAAACTAGGACCCGAAGCTGACGCAGTCGTCAGCTGCTACAAAGTGGTTTCAGAATATATCGATGACCACGGTACTGCCGGACTTGGATCCCTTATCGTGAGTATGACTAGGTCGCTGTCTGATCTTCTTACTGTATATCTTTTGGCTCGTGAAGCCGGACTCATCGTACAAACCCCGCAAGGATTGGTATGTAAATTACCAGTTGTGCCGCTATTTGAAACCATCGATGACCTGAGAAACAGCCCTGAAATAATGCAGGCATTTTTGGACCATCCCTTTACGAAACGCAGTTTGGAGTATCAGAAAGCCCTCAATGGCGAGAAATACTTGATTCAGCAGATAATGATCGGATACAGTGACAGCAATAAAGACGGAGGCATCTTGGCGAGTCAATGGAATCTTTTTAAGGCTCAAACCACACTTGCCGAAATAGGAAGGAATAATCAAGTCAGGATCCGTTTCTTTCATGGCAAAGGAGGTTCGATAAGCAGAGGGGCTGGACCAACAAATTGGTTCATTAAAACGCTTCCACATGCCTCAATTAACGGGGACATGAGGTTGACAGAGCAAGGGGAGACGATCGCTCAGAAATATGCCAATAAGATAAATGCTACTTTCAATCTTGAGTTGCTGATAGCCGGAACTGCCGGGTCAACAATTTTGCACCAGTTCACACCGAAGAGGGTTACCAACTTCGAAAGCTCTTTTGATTTCCTTGCTGAAGAAAGCTTCAAATATTATCAAGGATTGATAAATGATAAAAATTTCATCCAGTTCTTCAGCGAGGCCACACCTATTGATGTAATCGAGTCCAGTAAGATTGGCTCAAGGCCGGCAAGGAGAACTGGTAAAAGGACGTTAGGAGATTTGCGGGCTATTCCCTGGGTATTTAGCTGGAGTCAGTCGAGGTTCAACATAACAAGCTGGTACGGAGTTGGGTCAACCATCAAATCGTTTAAGGACCAGATGCCGGCGCAATTCGAAGAGCTCAAAAAGCTCGCTAAGATTGATTCTTTGGTGAGGTATGTGTTTACAAATGTAGACACAAGTCTAGCTGCTACAGATGTAAAGATATTCACTGCCTATGCTGATCTTGTAGAAGACAACGAGATAAAAATGGATATCCTAGGCAAAATCGTGAAGGAGCTGGAATTGACAAGGGCGATGCTGTCTGAGGTATTCGATAAGCCATTAGAAACACGAAGGTCACATCACTACTATTCAAACGTCCTGAGAGCCGTTGCATTGAACGACCTACACTACAAGCAGATAGATTTATTGAAAAGATGGAGAAGCCTTAAAAAGGATCATATCGAAAACGAAGAGGCTCAAAATCTGTTGCTGCAGTTACTCTTGACTGTAAATGGAATTGCAAGCGCACTTCGTAATACAGGGTAAGGATCGGATCGTTATAGATAATTTGAAAGGGATGCATTGCATCCCTTTTGCTATTATTCCCTCAAGGCGGATGTTCCGCCGGTAGGTTTGTTAAATTGGGTTAATATAATAACCTACGTTAATGCCTTCTTAGAAAATCGTGAAGCCATGTTTTCTTCCCTAATATCTATTTGCAAAAAAGTGGGAAAAGGATAAATTGCCTTAAATTAAAAACCATTTTTATGAATATTGAAATCATTGCGGGAAGCCCCAGGATAGACAGCCTTTCCCACCGAGTAGCTTTATTTTTAGATAAATATTTAAAAGAGAAATCGGAACATAGCATAGGGTTGATAGACGTAAGAGAAAGCAAATTTCCTCCAATTCAAAAAGTGTTCTCAAAAGCCGAAGATGCTCCCGATGAATTGTTCTCTATAGCCAAAAGAGTATTTGAGGCCGATGCATTTGTATTAGTTACTCCGGAGTATAATGGAAGCTACTCTCCCTCAATGAAAAATTTGTTAGACCATTTTCCTAAGCAAGTTCATCGAGCCTTCGGCATTGTCACGGCTTCGCCAGGGGCGATGGGTGGGCTAAGAGCCAGCCAGCAAATGCAGTTGCTAATAAATGCGCTATTTGGCATAGCATCACCCTATATGTTGGTTACACCCTTTGTCGACAAGAAGTTTGATGTATCAGGTAACCTTCTGGATGAAGCCTTTAGTAATTCTATTCATACTTTTACCACAGAGTTTTTGTGGTTAGCAGAAAGAATTTCGAAGTAAAAGCTGGCTATGTGATCTGAGGCATACCCCAAAAATGCCTAGATTATGTGGCCAAATTCTACCCGCAATACAACATTTTTATAGAGACAGTAGTCCTTTCTTCCTAGCGCTCGCCGCAATCACGTTGTAATATTATATTTCCGCTGAACTCTAATTCAGTTGTTATCCTAAGTTCCATTCCGGTCATACCGCTGCGTTGCCTTTCGAACCGAGTTGGCCTTGCGAGTCCAATCTCTCCCAAAACATTAAACTTCCAAAACCGTCACACGCCGCCGCTTTAGAGCGAAGCACCAAGAATTTCCACGCTTTCGGACCTGATTTTAAATGTATGATAATGTCTGAAAAGGGTAGGAGAGGAGGCTAGGGTGATTCTTAAAAGGGTTACCAAAAAATATAGAGTTAAAGTATAGCTTTAATAGAACTGCATTATTTAATTAATATACAGTAAATTATTTTTTCAATTTTATTTGCAGGAATAAAATTTTTAGATACCTTTGTTCCAGACCTAAATAAAAAGCTATGCAAATGATATTTATAATGAGATTGGTTTTTATGATCAGTGTTCTATCAATGATTCTGACATCTTGTGGTAAAAAAAATACTTCGGCTTCTAAAAGTGACGAGGGCTCGTACCAAAAAATTGCCCATTTTAATTTTTTTCCAGAGAACTATGACAAGGAATAATAGGCATT
>DASVUU010000516.1:0-2160 GCA_036386935.1 Cytophagaceae bacterium
TGTGACTGTTGATACTATTTTTCTAAGATTAAGATTCCCTATTCTAAAGGCTTTTTACATTATCTACCGGACCAGTTCTGCTTCAGATACGTCTTTTTCTAATCCAGTATTGGCACAAGAAATCAATATTCGGGTAGCAACCTTGTGGAGCTTCAAGAAGAAGGTGTTAGATTTGATTGAGGAGACAAAGACAAAAAAGAAGCATAAAGATGGTTGGACTCATTTGATTGAATATTCCATTAAAGCAAGCCGATAGTCAGTGATACGTTTCTTGTTGTAAGCTCTGTATCTAACGGTATTGAGTGGTTAAACGTCAAGTTAACAATTAATTCTAAATTATAAGATGTAGTAAATGTATTTAATCTGACCGCCTGGTCAAAGTTAGCTACAGACGTTACGTTGACCTATTATAATATGAGTTTTCAACTTATCAGCTGATCCAGGCACATACGTAGCAAGAAAAATTATTTATTCAGCTTATAAATCTGTTTTTAAAAAGACAATATTATGATAATACACCTTTGGATTTAATTAATGGGAAGAATATAAATTTTTTACTAATCTAGAGAGAACTTTATTTTGTGAGTTTTGCTACCGTTAACTGGATAGACGTATGCACACGATAGGCTTACTTTGATATTGTAGTAGATTCGTTAAAGTACGCTATTGAGATAAAGGGTTAGAATTATAAGCATGGATTATTCTGCCCAGCCATGTGCACTTAATCATTAGTTATGCGGAAAACAACTTGTCGGAGATTATGAGAGATTTAAAGCGTTATACTACTAAAGCCTTTCTAAAGCAATCAATGAGAATACACAAGAGACTAGAGGAGAATGGATGCTATAAATGTTTGGAAGAGCAGGGACGTGTAATTCCAACAAAAAGTTATCAATTTGGCAACAGAATAATCATCCTATTGAGCTAGCTACAATGTAATAATGGAGTAGCGCTTAAATCACCTCCAAGAAATACATTGACGTCATGCTTGTAGCCTTTCCTACTATAAGGGGTACAGTAGCGCTCGGGATTTGAAGGTAAGACAGGCTTGTTGCCTATATTATTCGTAAGTTGAGGCTTACGACATTTTTGGGTTTGAGTCACGCCAATGCTAACCTAGACAAGTGTGGAATCCTTTTGGAAAGGAGACTATTGGGAAGTTTGGAAGACTTCCCAGCAGATTTGCTCAAGAACCTTTATAAACTATGGAACCGTTATCATAAGGAAGTCACTCTACCAACGATGGAGATAAATATTATTTGTTAATTCGTTCCTGCGAGATCAGTAACGCATCTATCCAGGATTTACCTTGGTGGCCTTCTAGGGCCAATTCGGCCTTTTTATAATACTTCTGGCAGGTACCAGGCCTTAATGACAGCTCCTCCGAGATTTTAATTATAGGTAGGTTTTTTTTATTTCTAACACAGAAGACTATATAAAAAGCCTTTTGAAGGGGAATTTTTATTCCATCAAATAGAGTATTTACAGTTGGAGATTCTTCAGTTTTACAAGCCTTGCATTTCCGGGAAAAAGGTGTTCTCCCAAGGTAATATTTTTTGTAACTACATTTTTTACAAATAAATCCATCTTTCCATTTCAATCCCGCCAATAGCTCTAAACACACTTCGGAGCTTGTAAACACATTGCAGAATTCGATAAATGAGACGTCATTTTGTAGTATTTTAGATCTTTTAATTATCTCCAATTCGTGTTGGAGATTCAAATTACTTGCCTCCAGCGTTTCATTCAATAATCTCAGTTCTAACGATTGATTTAGTATTTTTTGGTTTGCAGATTCAAGTTCAAGAGTCCTTTCTTTCACCTTCTGCTCTAAAAATTGATTCATGTCGTCTTTTATTCTAATCAACTCCTTTTGTCTTAATTCATTTTCGATTCTTGTAACTCTAAAAATCTGATAAACAGAAAAATTGAATAGAATTATTTCTATGCTGATAAAAAGAGAACTCAATAAATCTCCCTCAAAAGAAGGAGCACCCAATTGATGGAATAACTTATTCTCCGTAAAAACTGCCGATAACGCTTCATATGAATGGATGAGTTGTAATAATGCAAGACAGCCAAATGAAAGCAGAAAGGTTCGAAACACTTTATTTTTCCAAACTCTATAATACAAAAGGGCTGCAACTACCGGCGAGATGA
>DASVUU010000517.1:0-4232 GCA_036386935.1 Cytophagaceae bacterium
TTTTCAAAGCCAGTTTCTTCTGCTATTTGCGAAAATCTCATCTCTGTTGTACTAAGCAATACCTGCGCGCGTTCAATTCGCTTATTGCGCAAATATTGCAAGGGGCGCTCTCCGGTACTCTCAAAAAATATTCTAGAAAAATAATCTGCATTGTGGTTTGCTCTGTCAGCAAGGTCCGCTACCGTTAGGTTGGTATGCAGGTTAGTCTGCATATATTCTATCGCATCCAAAACTTTGGAGGGTGTCTTCTGGAAACTCGTTGGTCTAAAATTATCCGGCTCCATAAATCTGGATAAGAGCTGTAAAATAATGCCTTGGGTTTCGAGGTTTCCGGAAGGATTTAATTCATTGTTTAGTTCTCTAAAGCTTTGTAAAATAGGTCTTTTTTCATAAACCTTGGGGTTGTGAGACCGATTTAATCCGCGATTAGGATTAAGTTCTAATAGGCGTTCAAATTGCTGGTAATCGCTACTTCGAGCTTCGATTTTAATAAACCTTCTATTATTGTAAAACAACGAACCTCCCGACTTTGCCTCCTCAATGAATGATAAATAATATTGGCTTAAAAAAGTCGGACACTCATAGTTACATAATGTAAAGCTCGGGATAAGGTAGAGGTAATTCTTCTCAAGTTTGGAGGATTGTTGATGGTCATACAACCGCCCTTCCCCGTCATCGATTAAATAAAGCCTGTAGAAAGTACTGACCACATTTTTATAATTCCAACTATTATCCAGCTGGATATGGTCGGTATTAAGTAAGGAAAAATAAGGATTTTTTAATAAACCGTTCAAACCAGCCAACTTTTTTATAAGACCAGCAAAGGTACTCAAATTTCTATAAAAGTCGGATTTGTATAAATAGAAATTGTTTTTGGGTAAGAGTTGAGAAGTGATAAGATATACCTTTACCTCACTCTAAGAATAATCATAATAAAAAACGAACAAATGCAAAAAGACCCTTAGAGCTGGTCTGCTATTCTTATTCCAGTAAAATTCAATCCTTCACTAAAAACCTACTAAACTATGATCAAATCAATTTACAAAGTCAGTTTGTGGATGACGATGCTCTGGCCCTTGTGCGCCTCTGCTCAGACGTCCTATACTGAAGATTTCAACGCAGGTGCTACTGGTTGGAATGGCGGTTCTTTCACTTTGACGCCTGAATATGGTGCTGTTAAGATTGTCGGCAGGAAAACAGCACAATGGGATGCATTTTCCAAAACTTTCGGCCCGATCAATATTACTACTTCACCTTATGTGAACATAAAAATAAGGTCAAAGAAGGATCTAAACTTAAGCCTAGGACTTGGGTCAGGCGCTCTGTCCGAAGGAAAGGTAATCTACCCTGATAAACCTATTAATGCAGATACTAGAGTAGGGTTTCCTAATTTTGAGGTGGTGCGTTCAGAAGATTTTCAGGAGTACTCCTTCAATTTTTCAAACAAAGTGGGCGGTGCTGTTGATTTCACCAAAATCACTTGGATCAATATTATAATCAACCCTTTGGCACCATTTGACAATACTACTCCCGGCGAGGAATTTTATATTGACGATATTGAGATAGGTACGGCTGCAAAGCTAACACCGACAATAAGCAATGTATTAACCCAAGGGTTTGTTGTTCAACAAACAGGTTCAGTTGGAAAGCTAGTCAATCTGAGGAACATAACAGACGGAGCTGATGTGAACAGTGCAGTCACTGTTACGGCAAGTAGCTCCAATACGACCTTGATTTCAAATGCAAACGTTGTAGTGAATTACACTTCACCTGCTAGAGAGGGTACTTTGACTATCAAACCTACCGATAATGTAATCGGGGAGTCAATAATAACTGTTAAAGTATCTGCACCGAACGCAGGTGCTGATAAATCAATGACTTTTAAGGTTGTCGTAAAACCAAATTCACCTCCGGTAATGGATGCCATTGTGGGTATGCCCTTAGTAAAGGGGGTGACCACAAAAATTCCTTTGACAAATGTGCATGATGGTGATGCAGATGCTTTGCAAGTGGTAACAATTACTACATCGAGTTCAGCCGCTGCAATTATTCCAAACCCGACGGTCACTTTTGATCAGGCGACCGGAACTGGATACTTGTCAATAAATCCTTCTGCATCTGCGGCCAATGGTTCGTCTTCTACCATTAGTGTGGTATTGACTGATAATGGAGGTACTATACAAGGTGGTGTAAACACAAAGACCTATACGTTCGAGGCTACAGTGTTTGCTCAAGTTAATAAGCCCCCGTTCTTCGATGCTTTAGAAAATCAAACTGTTCAAAATACTTCTGGAATTCATACCGTGACATTTTCTGGGGTGACTAATGGAGAAAGTGGAGGTAACAACATTTCTTTCTCTGCAGTAAGTTCTAATCAGAGTGTAATCAATAACATAACCTTTAGCCCTATAGTCAATGGCAAATCAGTGATGTCTTATTCTACAGTAGGCGAGGGAACAGCGAATATCACTGTCACATTAACTGACGCCCAGGGGAACGCAAACAATAATGGAAATTTGAATTATGTTCGGACATTTGCTATTAATAGTATTCCTCCTAGCAATAATTCTTTCATAGAAAATTTTGACGGAACAACCGTCCCGCTTGGTATAAATGGTCCACCTGAACACATACTAAGCATGGACAATGGAGCATTAAAGGTTAAGGCTAAGTTTCCAGCACAAACATATCCTGGTACTATCATTGACCTCCCTACCTTGGCTGGCAGAACCATTGATATATCTAAAAATCCTTTTCTAAAGATAAGACTGAAGTCTAGCAACGCTAATAAAAATGGTGTGAAAGTTGGCGACCCGCAAGAACATAAGACACATATCGAGGTGTCCCTATGGGATCAAGACAATGACGGGGCATACGGAAATGCTACTGTAAACTTTCAATATGACGAAGATGGTCAATGGCACGAATTTCTATTAGACTACAGGGGTAAATTTTTGAAAAATGAAAAAGGCCAAATAGATAGTACCAAGATCAAACAAGTGTTAATTACTTTTGATACACGTTGGTGGGTTCCTGTGGAAGGAGAATATTGGGTCGATATGATTCAAATGGGTGAAGGCTTGTCTGTGGAGTCTGTTGGTGCTGTAAAAGGGCCAGAGATATCAAGCCAGACAATATTCAAAGGCGACGTTGCCAAACCTGTAGTGCTCACTGGCATCAACGACGGTCTAGGTGGGGATAAGGTGAGTTTCGTCATAACCAATAATAAGCCAGCCCTTGTTTCAAATATAGCTATCAGCAATGTTGTAGGCGGCACAGCTACCTTGACATATACTCTAAATACGCCAAATGTTAAGCTCGACAGCGCTAAGATCAGGGTTATTTCTTTCAATCCAGAGCAATCAGGTTTTAAAAGAGATACAGTGGACTTCTATGTATTTGCCGTAGATACTATAGGTACAGCTCCTTCAATAGTTACCGTTAACAGAAATGAGAAGTTCCAGACGGTAGAAGGAATGGGAATGGCTTTACCTGGTGGCCCGATTGATATGACCGTTAATGCATCAACAGATATGAATTTCACTGTATTTCGGGTATTTGGAAATTTTGACAGAATAGAAGAAACAAATGACAATGGTGATCCTACTGTACTTGCGCTTGAGAAATTCAACTTCGATATGAAGAGTATGTCTCAAATCCGCACTTTACACGAAGCGACAAACGCTAAATTCTTCTATACTATCCTTACTGCTCCTTTTTGGTTAAAACATAACAAGGCTAAGCATGCATTTTTAGGTACAGAAGGTTATGCATTTAACAACAGGTATAAGGCTGATTTGTATAACGAGTACGCAGAATTTTGTGTAGCTATCGTAAGAGGCTTCAAGGCCTATGCAGGAGTTGATTTATATGGCTTAAGTTTACAAAACGAGCCCGAAGTTCAGGTGCCTTATGAATCCACTTTGGTTACCCCAGAAGAATATGTTGAGATGATCAAGGCTGTAGGGCGAAGATTTAAAGCTGAAGGTATTACGACTACTATAATGATGCCTGAAGATGTGACAGGAAACGCGAGCTGGTATTTGAATCAGATGAAAGCTCTTGAGAAAGATGCAGAGGCGAGAACGTATGTTGGAATGGGTGCAATCCATATTTATGATCATAGGGGAATAAATCCAGGTTCTGGTGGAGCCGAAATATGGGCGCCATTTGTCGCTGCTACCAAAGCTGCAGTACCTAGCGGAAAATTGTGGATGACAGAGACATCAGGT
>DASVUU010000518.1:0-12507 GCA_036386935.1 Cytophagaceae bacterium
GTATCGCCGTGGCAAGGGTGGCGTAGAAGAATCCATTTTTATATACCAAGCCAAACGCAAACTCATGGAAGTTTCCCGTAGCACCCCAAGCATTACAAATCGTTCTATATTCGTCTATCACTTCATCTCCATCGAGGTCGATCAATTGGGTGAGTTCTTGCTTTTGCAACACAAATATTTTACCGTCCACTACCTTCACCCCAAGTGGTTCAGCCAGTCCCCATGCTATTCGCTTATAGACAGGTTTTGGCGACTCTCCTAAAATGCCACCGACAAGATATACCCCGCCTTCCTTATCCCACGTACTCAGCACCATCTTCCCATCCGGCAAAAAGTCAATTCCTCCAACTCTAGGTCGGAAATTATTGTCCGCTTCCAAGTCATACAGTTTATAGCTAGGATGCAGTTTAGTAGCTACAGTAGTGTCAGACTCTTCTTCCTTTATTATCTGGATGGTTGTTATCTTTTGAAGTTTCGAGCTCACCTTTTTCGGCGAGTAAATCATATTGGAAGGAACCCATTCAAAGGTTCCGTCTGGGTTCGCCATCGCAAGAGATACTTCTCGATTCTTGGTTTTGGGACCATTGAACGCCCGAATTTGAAATGGATGAAATCCTTCGGTCAAATAGACTTCTCCATCTTTATCGGAGAACTCATGTAACCCATCATTGCTTATAATTTTCTTCTGGTCGATATAAAATTCGGCACCGTCAGTATTTTGTAATTTGAAGACATAGGTGTTAGCCTTTGACAATTTTAGATAACCGTTGATCGTAATATAGGACAATCCAAAAGGGATGTAGGCATAACTGCCTTTCCATGTTGCAAGTCCCGCATCTTCAGATAGTTTTGTGGAGGCCGGTGAAGTACCTGTAATATCTGCTAGAACGCTTACATCTCCACCTTCAATGCGATAATGGCTAACAATAGCGCCTAATTGTAACGAATCAGGGGTAGGAATCTGCGCCTGAGTAGCGTGTATTGATTCCAGCCCTACGACGATAGTTAATAGGGTATGACGTAAATATCCTCTCATTGAATAGTATGTAAATTATTTTGGGGTCAATTAAATGCATTATTTAACAGCATTAGGATCGTAAAAAGTTACCAACTTGGATTCAGTATTAGACTTGAAAAAGAGTGTCCCTTTCAAATCATAAACAGGTCCTGAAGGTAAAAATCTTTCTGTTCTTGCCTCAGTAACAAATCTTCCATCCGTTGCAAAATCAGTCTTTTTGACCATGTTCTCAGAATAAACTTTTAATCCTACGGTATAACCGGCTGGCATATCCTTTATCATAAATCGTCTGTCTAAGCCAATTTTATTGTCCTTTGTGTTAAATGTATATTCAGGAGTTTCATCTATGTCGATAGATACAGAATTGACTGCAGTTAGGCGATAATGAAAGATGACCTTGTTATTCTTCCAAGTATAGCCCCGAAATTGTACTTTAGTTTCTACAGGCTTATCGTCTTTGTAAATAAACCAGTTAGGCTCGTCGACAATGCCCTTGCTATATGCCTTGCCGAGGGAGGTAGGCTGCGGCCCATGTTTTGTCGTGTAAACAGCGCCGTCAAGTACAACCCCTTCTTTCCAAATTTTTATGAGTCCTCCACTATTTCCGTCATAAGCCACATAGAGATCTTCATGCAAAGCAACTGTAATGACACGAGCCCGACTGTCTAGTACTGAACGGAATACCCATAGTTCTTGCGGGCGCTTAATCTCCTGTCCACAGCAAAAACTAGTATATAAAGCAAAGGCTATCGCTAATCTATTTTTTGACATTGAAATTGATTTTGATTAAAGCTTACGAACCCAAATATTTCTAAAACTCACTAAGTGTCCATGGTCCTGTAGTTTCAGTGGCCCATCGCCATGAGCGGTATAGTAAGGTTGGCCTATATAGACTGTTTTTCCTTTAAGCTCGTAGTGATTCTGAATCAATACCCCATTGTGGAGTACCGTTATGAATGCAGGACTCTCAAGGGAGCTGTCAGCTTTAAACTTAGGAGCTCTAAAAATAATGTCGTAGGTCTGCCATTCTCCAGCCTTTTTGCATGCATTGACTAAAGGGATAGATTGTTTGTATACTGAACCCACTTGCCCGTTAACATAGGTTTTGTTTTCATAATTGTCCAAAATCTGAACCTCATATTCGCCCATGATAAAAACACCACTATTACCTCTGTCCTGTCCTTCGCCCTTTATATTAGTCGGAACATTAAACTCGAGATGTAATTGTTGGTCTCCAAACTTCTCTGTAGTCTCTATATCGCCTGAACCTTGCTTGACAGTAAATGTGCCATTTTTGACGACCCATGCAGCTGGCTTTCCATCTTTGCCGATCCACTTTTGTAAATCCTTCCCGTTGAATAACGAAATCGCGTCGGATGGAATGGGTATTGTTGAAACCTTCACCGGAATAGGTTGGTAAACTTCGGTAAGTTTTGGATCACCAACTTGTGAAAATGAGTTTTGATAGAACCAGCTAAAGCTCAAGAAAAGCAATGAAAATTTTTGCAAACCCATGGTTATAAAATTAGCTGTTAGATTAATAGAACGGTAGATTTTCCTTTTTATACTTAATTCATGCAGACAGAAATCAATAGCTTCTGGATCTTATGATTTCGTTTGGCGTCTGCAGATCTCCGTCAAAGATTAGCTTTTATCTGTGAAAAAGCTAATCGAATAGTAGAAAAATTATGTTTTCTGATTTATGCACCCTTCAAAACCCACTTGTCTATAATCGAAATAAGTATTATTACGTTATATCCTAAATAAAATACCTCTTTGAAATTTACCAGTATATTAATAAAAGGCCTTCTTTATACTATCGCTACATTTGCGGTTATAGTTATCGTAGCTATTATCCTCGTTTATTTCAACAAAGACAAGATCGTCAATGCGACACTCAACGAAGTAAACAAGCACCTCAAAGCAAAAATAGAGATTGACCCGGAAGTGGACGTGTCCATTGTTAAAAATTTTCCGCAGATCTCGCTCACCTTTAAAAAGGTGAAATTATACGAAGCACTTCCGCCAAAACATCTGAAATTTGCTCAGTTTGATAATATAGCTGTCTCCTTCGATGCAATAAACCTTTTCAATAAAAAATACATTGTTGATAATCTTGAAATCAAAGACGGCTTTGTAAATCTAAGAGTTGGTAGCTTTGGGAATAAAAATTTCGACATCTTAAAGTCAGATACTACAAAGTCCGGCTCTGGCAATGTAAACCTGGACGATATCAACCTGAATAATCTTGAGATTACATATCTTGATGAGAGAAACGATTTTCTTTACAGCTCCCTGCTTAAAAACGCCACTGCTGATTTGAAAATCTTACAAGAAACCACCTCTGTCAAATTAGTAAGCGAGCTAGTAGTTCACCAGATTAAAGTAAATGAAAGCCTATACTTTAAAGAAAAAGAAGTTTCCTTACAAACATCACTGCTATATCAGAACACCGCCAATCTTACAAAAATTGAGCATTCCTCCCTTACAGTAGAAAATGGAACGATAGATTTGTTAGGAGAAATTGAGACGAAGAAATCTACACGGGTAGATTTAAAAATCTCTGAAAAAGGGTGCAATATTCAGACACTATTATCTCTATTCCCAGAAAATGAATTGAAACAAATTCGCCAATACGAGAGCCAGGGGAAAATTCATTTCGAGGCAATTGTAAAGGGCTACATTGATGATAAGGTAAGACCAGGCCTAGAAGTAACGTTTGGTTTTGAAAATGCCTCTTTTTATCATCCTGGCTACAAGCTTCGAATAAGCAAGGTTTTTATGAAAGGCTTTTATTCCAATGGAATCGCAAAAAACGCAAAGACTAGCGTAATAAAATTATCGAATATTAAAGCCTTGTTTGACAATAGGCCTATCTATGGATATCTAACTATCAACAATTTCGACGACCCCAATCTGCATTTTGAATGCAAAGGCGTTTTCAATTTAGCTTCCTTAATTAAAATTTTCCCTATCAAAGAGATAGATAAGCTAAAAGGCTTGGCAAACGCGGATATTGAATTTGAAGGCCGAATCAAGAATCTGGAAAAGCTTGAAACCTCTCACAAAGTAAAAGTATCTGGAGAGGTAGATCTTAGCAGCACAGACTTTACCACGCCCACCCTCAGATATCCTATAAAAAATCTAAGCGGGGATTTAATTTTCAATAACAATGACATTGCGATATCTGATCTGAAATTTATGTTTGGCCGCAGTGATATTACTTTGGATGGCATCTTTAAAAATTTCTTAAGCCGTGTTATTTTTCGTAAAGGAGGAGTGATGGTCGAAGCGGAAGTAACCTCAAATTTTATCAGCCTGGATGAATTATCTACTGCTCAAAAGCAATCCGCAAATCCTAGTTCTACAGCCACCGACCTTTCTCAAGCCATTGTGTTTCCTCCTTACCTGAACTTAGACTTGCAATGCTCAATAAAGAAAATCAAGTACCATAATTTTAAGGCTCAGAAGTTATTGGGCAAAATCTTGATCAACTATCCAAATTTGCGCTTTGAAAATGTGCAAACGGAGGTAGCTGAAGGAAGCGCATTTGTAAACAGCGAAAGCCGTGTAGACCAGAGGGGATTTATTAGTACGATAGCCGATATTAGAGTCAACGAGTTGAAAATGGACAGTGTGTTTTTTATGTTTGACAATTTCAGCCAGAGTTTTATCACCAACAAAAATATCAAAGGAGAATATTCAGGTAAACTCAATTTGAAAATGATGAGCGGGCCTAGATGGAATATCATCCCCTCTAGTATCTATGCCAATGTGGATGGGAGTTTAAAGAACGGTGAACTGAAGAATTTTGAGCCGATGCAGAAACTAGCAAAGTTCATAGATGAAGAAAAATTGAACCACATCTATTTCTCTGAATTAAAGAATAACTTTTTTATTGAAAATGAGAAGATCTTTATCCCCGAAATGGAGATAAGATCTTCCTTGTCCAACATATCAATTTCTGGTACCCACACCTTCAATCAGGAGATAGATTATAAAGTAACGGTTCCACTGAAGAATTTCAAAAAAGAAAAAGTAGACAAAGACGAAGCATTTGGCGCGATAGAGAAGAATGTGCAAACAGGCGGAAGCAATGTTTTCGTGACAATAATCGGGACGACGGACAACTTCAAAATTGCCTATGACAAAAAGAAAACTGGAAAGAAGATGAAGCAGGATCTAAAAAAAGAAAAAGAGGAGCTGAGAACATTATTCCAAAAGAAGAAGCCGGAACCAATCGCAGAGCCAGCTAAAGAGCAGGAATTTTTTGATTTTGACTAATTCCGGCCGGCCGATGACTTCCTGAAAAGAAAAGGAACGCCCGTGTGGCAAGAAAAGGCATCGAAACGAGATAAAGATGTTATTAGGTGAGGGTATTTTGGAGACATAAATATTACTAACCACCCTTCTACCGTATCTCCGTCCTTTTTCAGGTTTATCTCCTACTCCTACTCTTACTTAATCTTCCTTATCAATTCCTTTTTCAAAAATACGACACTCCACATCCCTATTAGCGAGTCCTTCTTGAAATCCTGCGACTTATATTTGGGATAGGTTTTCTGTAAGGCAGCCGAGGTGGTTTGTGAGACAGTTTTGTCATCACCATGGCAATTGAGGCAATCGTTGGAATTTAAAGTGATGGGAGCAGTATAGATGATCTGTTTGGTGCCCAATCTCTGCGTATTTGACCTCATCGGCAGCTTCTGCTCTGCATTATACAAATAGGAATCTAGCAATTGTTTCTCTATTGAATCGCCCACAGCCGTTTCACCTATCGGTTTTAATCCCACACGACTCACCGCCACTTGTTGTGTTTTCTTGATGGTTTCAAAAATAGAGTCTAGATTACAAGCAGACACCTGACCATCTTTTCTTCCCGCCAATTTGGCTTTCCAGACGCTATCTACCGTGCTCAGAATTAGACCTGCTTCAGCTTCTGCCGCAGATAAAACCTGGCTGTCGGTTACTTTCCTTATTTTCCGATCTTTTATCTGGGTGGCAACTCCCCGAGTATCTACATCACCTTCGCATCCTGATAGCACAACAGCGAAACCGGCGATCAACAAAAAAATCGTTTTAACACGTAAGAAGGGGGAATTTTTAAGGTGCGGCATAGTGTTGAAAGCTAACAATGATCAATAATCTGGTAAAACTAGGCTGGTTTTATTATCTTTGCAATTCTCAAAGGAAAAAGAATGTTAGACAAATTAGAGGCAATCAAAAGAAGATTTGAGGAGGTTTCAGAGCAAATTGTAAGTCCTGAGGCGATCTCCGATATGAAAAAATACTCTGCCCTCGGCAAAGAGTATAAGTCTTTAGAGAAGATTGTCGTTCAGTATAAAAAATACAAAGACTTATTAAGCAATATAGACAGCGCAAAAAAAGTATTGGAAACTGAGAAGGATCCAGACTTTAGAGAAATGGCCAAGTCTGAGCTTGACACATTGGTCCCGGAAAGGGAAGAAATGGAAGACATCATTAAAGAAATGTTGATTCCAAAAGACCCTAATGACAGTAAGAACGTCATCCTCGAAATCAGAGCTGGAACGGGTGGCGATGAAGCGTCCATATTTGCAGGAGACCTTGTAAGGATGTATCAGCGTTTTGCTGAGAAGATGGGCTGGAGAATAGAGTTGATTGACGCTACCGAAGGTTCTTCTGGAGGATACAAAGAAATTATAAGTTCTGTTTCAGGAGAAGATGTTTACGGAAAGCTGAAATTTGAATCAGGTGTACACAGAGTGCAAAGGGTACCGAATACAGAAACTCAAGGTAGAGTGCATACTTCAGCAGCTACAGTTGCAGTGTTGCCAGAGATGGAAGAAGTAGAGGTAGACCTAAATATGGGAGATATCAGAAAAGACATTTTCTGCGCCTCTGGTCCTGGTGGTCAATCGGTAAATACAACCTATTCGGCAATAAGGCTTACGCACATTCCATCAGGAATAGTAGTGCAATGCCAAGACGAAAAATCCCAAATTAAAAATTTCGACAAGGCTTTGAAAGTGTTGAGGTCTAGGATCTACGAAATCGAATTGCAAAAGCATAACGATGAAGTTGGCGCCAGAAGAAAACTAATGGTAGGCAGTGGAGATAGATCAGATAAAATTAGAACTTATAATTACCCACAAGGGCGGGTGACAGACCACCGAGTTGGCTATACCGTTTACAATCTTCCAGCAGTAATGGATGGCAGTATAGAAGATTTCATAGAGCAGCTTCGTATGGCCGAAAATGCAGAGAAAATGCAAGAAGGAGCAGCCCAATAATTTTAGATTTGCTCGCTTTAGATGAATTGTTTTCAAATCTCGTTTAGATTGCCAGCTTTCAAAAGAGGCTTTCATTTGATTACGGATTTAGTCGAAGCTCAATTAAAGGACATTAACAGTATTCAAGCAGGCACAGCTCATATTTTTATAAAGCATACTTCGGCAAGTATTTCCATCAATGAAAATGCCGACTCTACTGTGAGGGAAGATCTGGAGAAGCATTTCAATGTATTAGCTCCAGAAAATGCCCCTTATTACAAACACACTTACGAAGGATCTGATGATATGCCCGCTCACATTAAGGCTGCACTGTTAGGAAATTCTATCACCATCCCTATTACTTCAGGAAAGTTGAACTTAGGAGTTTGGCAAGGAATTTATCTTTGTGAGCATAGAAACCATGCCTCCGGACGCAACCTCGTTGTGACCATCATCGGAATTTAAAAATTCAACCAAAACACCCCTACTATTTTTACAATGAACTATCCAATCCTTAGACTAAAAACCAAAAGAGAAAGATCAATTTTACTGCGACATCCATGGATATTTTCTGGCGCGGTTGAGGAGTCACCAAAGGCAGACGATGGTGAAATCATCCAGATCAATTCGTTTACGGGAGATGTTTTAGGCTACGGATTTTTTTCTAACAAGAGTCAAATCGTTTGCCGGATGTTTGAGTGGGGTGTTCAATCCAGGGACTTCTTAGGAGTTGACTATTGGTACAACAAATTGGGCCAAGCGTTTGAGGTGAGAAAAAGAACTATAAATTTTGATACTACCAATGCCTACAGACTTGTTCATGCAGAAGGAGATTTTTTTCCAGGGATCATTATCGATATTTATAATGAGGTAGCTGTCATACAAATTCTTACAAAAGGAGTAGAGCGAATAAAATCTCAGATAACGGAAGCCTTAAATAAATTGGGTTTTAAAAACCTGTTTGCACGGACTAAAAATAGCTCGCATATCATGGAGAACATTGGGGAGTCGGAGTGGCTTTCTGGAAGTTCTAATTCACCAGTTTTGATAAAAGAACATAACGTCTCATTTCATGTAGATTTCCTCGGCGGTCAAAAAACAGGTTTTTTCCTGGATCAAAGGGAAAACAGGGCAATGATTGGTGATTTCTGCAAAGACAAGACTGTGTTAAACGCCTTCAGCTTTACAGGCGGCTTTAGTGTTTATGCGCTTGCCGCAGGTGCAAAGGAGGTTCATTCATTAGATATTTCTAAAGATGCAGTAGCAGGAGCTTTGGAAAATGCGACCTTGAACAATGTAAAAGGTATTCATGAAGGCATTACTGAAGATTGCTTTGACTATTTGAAAAAGATGCCCGCTGACTTGTACGATGTAATTATCCTAGACCCACCAGCATTTGCAAAACATGCTCGTGCAGTAGGCAACGCAAGTAGGGGATACAAAGAAATCAATATGAAGGCCTTTCAAAAAGTAAAAAAAGGCGGCTTGGTCTTTACTTTTTCCTGCTCCCAAAATATTTCGAAAGAGCTTTTCCAGAAGATTATTTTCGGTGCTGCTGCCGATGCGAAAAAGAACGTTAGAATAATAAAGCAATTCCATCAACCTGATGATCATCCTATCAATATTTTTCATCCTGAAGGAGAATATTTGAAAGGTTTAGCCCTCTATGTTGAATAGGGGACTTGCTATTTTTTCCAGTCTGTTGTGTTGAGCATATGAATTACATCTTCCTTGATGTATTCAATAATGGGTGCGAGAGAATCATTTTTCAAGGCAGTTCGGAAGTATAATGCTCCCCTCAAGAAATGACGAGTAGAGTCGGTAATGTAAAATTGAAATTGACTAGGGACCTCGCCGCTCAATTCAAAAACGGTAGCCGAATATCCTTTAGTAGTAGTAAGCACCGCTTCATCAATCGAATAGGCCTTGATCTGATGTTTTGAAGCCAGCTTATGAGAATCATTTATGAGTTCATCAAACTTCTTTTTATTGTTTTCAATGTTCTTATAAGTGATTTGAATATTTGCTTTGAATTCTGGATAATGAATATCGATCCAATGTGGCTCACTTATGCCCGACGTGTCTTTGAGAATGGTAGTATACTCCGAAAGCTCGAATGTGTAGGGGTGTTCCTCTTGAAGCGGGATATACTTGTGAGGGGGTAGATCGATACGATTATAACCTTTTGGTTTAGGAGTGTAGTCTTGTTCACAAGAAGCCAGCACCGTTACCAAAAAGAAGATATTAACCCACAATAGACTGTTTAACTTCATCTCTTTCTTCAATCAAAACAGTGATTTTATCTATACTTTTATAATCGGCTGACAAAATATTGAAAGTAAATGGTCCAAGTTTTATGCTTTGGCCAACCGCCGGGACATTTGAATTGATCGTTACCAATAATCCACCTATTGATTCGCTTTCACCTTTCATTTCTCCAAAAAAGGAGGGGTCTACGTTCACAGCTTTACAAAAATCATTGATGGAAGTTTTGCCCTCGAACGTGAATGTATTCTCATTCACCTTCACAAACGAGCTATGTTCATCATCATGTTCGTCTTCAATCTCACCAACGATCTCTTCCAAAATATCTTCCATCGTAACAAGCCCCGCGACTCCACCATATTCGTCTACCACAATGGCCATGTGAAGATGTTGTAGTTGAAATTCTTTAAGTAGACCTTGGATCTTTTTTGTTTCTGGAATAAAATAAGCTGTCCTTATAAGCTTTTGCCAATGGAAATCTGCGCCCTCGCTTAGATGTGGAAATAAGTCCTTGATGTAAAGTATACCTTCAATATTATCTATAGAATTGCAATAAACAGGGAGTCTGGAGAATCCTGAGGCTATTATTTCTTGGAGAAGCTTTGTGAAATTTAGATCGAAGTCCAAGGAAGTAATTTCCATGCGAGCTTTCATTACTTGCTTCACAGAGATTGCCCCAAATCCTTTTAGACCTTTAATGATTTCCTTTTCCCCTTCAGTTTGAATGTCTAAGTCTGCCTTTTCTTTAATTGTGAGAGGCGTGGCTGTTTTTATGCCAAAAAGATTGTTAAAAAATAATTTGAAACTTTTATAAAACTCTGATAGAGACATCTTACTAAATATTTTTTAAAGGATATCGAAAAAATAAGCCTAAAATAAATTGACCTACTCTTTTATTAAGTAGGTCATAAATGAAAATATTATAAGACGTTTTGATATTGGTTGTGTTTGTTTAGAAAGGCAAGTCGTCACTGTCATCATCAGAAACAAGACTTGGGCTCAAGGTATCTATGTTGCTATTGCCATCAGAATTTCTTGACGAAGTATTGGAGTTTCCAGAGCCATCGCCGGGTTTGCCAAGCATTGTCATCGTATTTCCAACGATTTCTGTAACATATTTTTTCACTTTGTCTTTGTCTTCATAAGACCGCGTCCTGATCTTCCCTTCAACATATATCTGACTTCCCTTTTTCAAATATTTTTCAATAACATCAGCTATTGGTCCCCAGAACGAAATGTTATGCCATTCAGTACTATCGACACGCTCACCATTTTTATCTTTATATGATTCGGTCGTCGCAAGAGTAAAGTTGGCCACTTTTCTACCACTTTCCAACGCTCTGATTTCGGGATCTTTCCCTAAATGACCTACTAATATTACTTTATTAACACCAGCCATATTTTTGTATGTAATTTTTTAAAATTTAAACTAAAATTAATTAAAAAATATGGTTTATCAAAAAGTTATTAATTAGGACCGGCTTAGGCAATGTGTGTACCTCTTCGATCTCAAACGATTGTAAGTCAAATATTTTCAAAGCTCGACCGTACATTGCTTCGTCGTGTATCTCGACCAGCCAAAATTTTGCATAGATATTTTGATGAGTAAGAATATGCTTCTTTTCAGACAGTAAAACTAGATTTATACAAGCCGCGTCCGTAAAGTCGATATGCTTTTCAGCCAAAATGGTTTGGGGAGTGGTAAAGCTATCATTTCCTTCCAATAACAAGAATTCAAATAGCCCTTTCCAAATGTCGTTGCTACCGCGCCTTTGCATTAATAAGGAGTCGTTCGATTTGAATACCAGGTAATGAAAATATCTTTCTTTCTTTTTCAATTTTTTGCTCTTGACAGGGAGCGTTTTCTGGGCGGAATGTTGGAAAGCATAGCAGAACGAATTAAAAGGACATGTCACGCACTTGGGCAATTGCGGCGTGCAGTGTAAGGCGCCAAACTCCATGATACCTTGATTGTAAATATGAGAATTCAGAGATGGAAGTAAATCAGCCGCCAACCTTTCAAACTCTTTCATTCCCCGCCCAGAGGCTATATCATCCTTTATGCCGAAGACGCGTGCCAATACCCTTAGTACATTGCCATCCACGACCGCTACCGGTTCTTTGTAGGCAAAGGAAGCTATTGCCGCCGCCGTATAGCGTCCCACCCCCTTTAGTTTAAGTAATGCTTGATAGGAAGGGGGGAAGACACCCTCGTAGTCTTCATTTATTTTTTTTGCGGAAAAATGTAAATTTCTTGCCCGAGAATAATAACCTAATCCTTGCCACAACCGCAGTACCTCCTGCTCCTCCGCCTCAGCGAGCAGCTCAACAGTTGGGTATTTGGCTATAAATTTATTGAAATAACTTAGCCCCTGATCAACTCTTGTTTGCTGTAATATAATTTCAGAAAGCCAAATAATGTAAGGATCAGTATATTCTCTCCAGGGCAAATCCCTTTTATTGTTCTCATACCACTCTAATATGCCCCAAGAAAATTTTTCAAATTTCATAAAAATCTTACACTTAAAACGCCGAACGAATAAGCCATGGAATTAGCTTTTTTAAAGGACAGATAAATAGATTCCTTTGACCACTTTTGCTGCATTTCAATAACAGCCTGCAAAGCTAATTATTTTTTAATGTTTCATATTTTAACAAAATTGGACAAGATCGGCGAAATGCCCATTTTTATCGTTTAATTTGTTACATTAATTTATAGAATATTTTTTTAATTAGGTTTGAGAATTTAACTTTGCACTTTAATATTTTACATTTATTTAACTTGAATAATGACAAAAGCAGAAGTTATTACAGAAATTGCAGAGAAAACAGGTGTTGATAGAACCGATGTGAGCAATACAATAGAAGCATTTTTTAATGTGGTCAAAGATTCTATGGCAGAGGGAGAGAATATTTATGTAAGAGGATTCGGTAGCTTTATAAACAAAAAGCGGGCTAGGAAAGTGGCGAGGA
>DASVUU010000519.1:0-2025 GCA_036386935.1 Cytophagaceae bacterium
TAAAGGAAAAGTTAATGTTACTGGATCTTCAGGTTTCTTTTCCTACGGGGCTACTTGTAAAAAGATTCAATCAGCCAGGAATCGGTAATTTAACAGGTATAAGCACAGCCTTCCTAACCCAATTAAGCTTTTATGATAGCCAAAAGATTGGAAGATTGAAGCCATATAAAATAGGATTTGGTCTTATCGCTTTGGATGTCTTCAACCTGAATGATGACAATAAGCAAAGAGACCTTGGGCTGGTAATCATTGGGTCACTGCTACCATTGAGAAAGGATACTCGCTTCAGCTTCCCACTTTATGGAGGATTCGGCTATTTAATTAAAAACAATACATGGTTTGCTGTATTCGGGCCAGGTATACAATTCAATTTTTGAGGTGTTTAACCTCTGAAAAAGATCTTTTATCTAAACTACTGCAAGAAACTTTTAAGGCATCGTTTATTTGTCGCTAAATCTTACATCTCCATTTTCCTCTTATTACTTACTATTATCCAGTTATTTATAACTCAGTGAGTTAAAATAGCGTAAAGGTTTATATAAATCTTTATTGTCGTGAAAAGTAAAATATTCTTTATTTTATCCTGTCTATTTATATTCATCGATGGCTGCAAAGTGCACCCTAAGAATTCGGAGCCTGCTGTGAGGTTATATTTTTTTGCTGGGAAGACCCATACCAATAGTTTCTGCTTTGACAATGTACAAAATAAGAAGGACAAAAATTGGAGCGCATGTATAGATAGTATCAATAACTACATCGATATTCCCCTAGATCTCAATGAAAACAGTTGTTCCCTGATTTTTTCTAAAAACAAGAAGTCAGATACCCTTGAGATGTCCTATACAATCAAGATGGAACAATACGAAGGTGAATTGGACGCCAAAGTATCGGATTTTAAAATCTCAAAGTCATCTTTTGACTCCATTTCCGCAGTTCACAAACCATCAAAACTTATAAATACAAATGTTACGGAAAGCATCTCTATTTATTATTAAGCTACTTATAGCCAATGCAGGTTATAGTCAGACTGTTGGGATAACTAAAGTACGCTTTGGGCTTGACCCGATTAAAAGTGCTACCATGTTTTTTCCGGAAAAGGATGGACTAAATAACCGGTTTTACTTTAACACATGGGAGGCTACCGCTGAAATCGCCGGAAATTACAGGACCTCTTTGGTATTAGAATATGGATATACAAAAGCCCATTTACAAGATTACTATGGGAATATCGATTATAGGTCTAAAGGAAATTATCTCAAGGTTGGATTAGATTTTAATATTACTGAGGAAGATCCTAATATGGAATTAGATCTAAGTTGGAGGTTCGGGGTAAATAGATTTAGCGAAGCTGCTAGAATAAAGCTCAATGGAGAATTTTATGAAAATATAAGAGTTGTAAACTTACCTCAGGCTGAGCGAAGCCTTGTGTGGGGCGAAATATTGATGAGTTATAAGGTGAGATTGATGAAACATAGTCACATGCTAAATAGGCTTTGGTTTGGGACAGATCTGAGATTAAAATTTATGAATAGCCTACCGCAGCGACTGGGATATGCAAGTATGAACATACCAGGATATGGTTTACCAAATAATTTTTGTGGCGGTGCCGCCTTCAAACTTTGCTACCAGTTCGACATTCATCATTCCCTAATGCATGAGATAAAACATAAACACAGCAACCAATTTTCGCGCGAGCAATACCGGCATAACCAACTATAAACTAGTTTTTTGCAATAATCTGATAACAACTTTTCGCTCTAGCAGTTGTATAAAAAAACAATCACAGATATGAAAAAGGGAAATAATATAGATAATACCACCAACAGTAAAGACTTCAAAACTACTGTTACCTCATTCGCAAATGAGTACGGAACAAGAAAGAATATCGCGGTTACAATAGGAGTAGCCTCCTTAGTGGGTTTAGCGGTTTATTCTGCAATAAAATGGGTTCCATTTAATTCCTTATTCCAAAGCGCCAAAGAAGAATTTACCAAAGTAAAAGGCAACTTCGAAACGTCAGAGGTT
>DASVUU010000520.1:0-3172 GCA_036386935.1 Cytophagaceae bacterium
AGATGGCACGCTATCTCAATTTCGCGATTTAGAATTAGCGCTAGCCGAATCTGAAGGGGCCGAGGCTGTAGAATGGCGCATACATTTTCATGTACCTATATTTTTAAGAGACTACCACCTGCTTCAGTCCACACAGGATGATATTATCCAGACGCTACACTATCTAAAGACCAATGCAATTACAAAACATTTGGAGGTCGAAACCTATACATGGGATGTGCTGCCTATGGGTATGCGTATGGGTATGAAGGACGGCATTGTACGGGAATTAGACTGGGTGTTGCAAAATCTAAAAATGGAAAAGGCATAAAAAAAGGGGCAGAAGCCCCTTTTTTTATGTCAAAATTATATTTCTACTTCTTGCCTGCAACCAGTGGAGCCTCGATAACAGGAGACTCTACGTCCGCGAAAATTCTCCCGCAATGCTCACATACGATAAGCTTTTTCTTTTCTCTTATGTCTCCCTGACGTTGTGGTGGAACCGTGTTATAACAGCCTCCACAAGCATCACGCTTCACGGCAACTACGCCTAGACCATTTGCAGCGTTAGTTCTAATTCTATTGTAGGAATTCAACAAACGGGTCTCGATTAGTTTTGCCGCGGCGTCTCTTTCCTTCAATAATTTACTTTCCTCATCTTTGCTTTCAGATATAATCACATCAAGCTCTTGCTTTTTGCTCTCCAAATCTTTCTTTCGCTCGCTGAGCGTAGATTTAGTACCTTCTATTTCCTTGTTTTTTTGTTCAATCTTATAGTGCGCCTCTTTCGTCTTCTTATCGCTAATTTGAATTTCAAGATTTTGAAGTTCTACTTCCTTGGTGATTGCATCATATTCCCTGTTATTTCTAACATTGGTCTGCTGCTCGGTATATTTTTTTATATTTTTCTCGGCTTCTTTTATTGCTTGTTTGTTTCTAGCAATCTCTTCTTCCAAGCTTTGGATATCTGTGTTGAACTTAGAAACTCTGGTTTCATAACCTGCAAGTTCATCTTCTAAATCTCTAACTTCTTCAGGAAGGTCTCCCCTAATTTTTTTTATCTCATCAAGTTTTGAGTCAATAGTTTGTAATTTAACAAGTGCTTCAAGTTTTTGTGCTACAGTGCTTTCCATTTATTTATGTCAAAGATATCCTATGGGGTTCGAATTAACTTTAGATAAAACGAGTGCAATGTTACAAAATTTTTTCATCAAATACTCGTACAATAGTTCTTTTGTAAATACTTCAGCTTCATAATGGTTGATATCTGCGATGACAATGTTTTGCTCAGCTTGAAAAAATTCATGGTATTTAAAATCCGAGCTAATAAAGATATCCGCATTCTGCCGAATTGCAGTAGAGAGCAAAAAGCTTCCGGTGCCACCGCACCAGGCAATTTTTTTGACCCGCCTACCCAGCAGTTTTGTGTGCCTTATTAAATTTAGGTTTAGTCTATCTTTCAGATGCTGCAAAAATTCGGTTTCATCCATTTTATTATCCAGTTCTCCAATCATCCCTGCTCCTACCTCGGTCGCATTGCTAATCTCAATAAGGTCAAATGCTGGCTCTTCGTAAGGGTGGGATTGGTGAAGGGCCTTGAGAACCTTTGTTTCCAAATGGAGGGGATATATTATCTCAACCCGTTTTTCCTCTACGTTTTCAAGTTTTAAGGCTTCGCCAATAGACGGGTTAGCATTTATATCTGGTCGAAATGTCCCAACTCCTTCCACCTGAAAACTACATTCGCTGTAGTTTCCAATATTCCCTGCTCCAGTGGCGAAAAGGGCTTTTGTGACATTTTCAACCGCCTTTATAGGGACAAACACGACTAGTTTTTTTAATAAGTGATTTTTTGGAGACAAGATTTTCATATTCTTCATTCCTAGCTTCTCCCCTATCTTGTAGTTTACACCCTTGCTAACATTGTCGAGATTGGTATGAATCGCATAGATGGCGATGTCATTTTTAATAGCCATTATTACACATTTTTCCACCTCATTTGATCCTGTTATTTTTTTTAGACCTTTAAATATTAGCGGGTGGTGAGCGATTACCAAATTACAATTCTCCTTTATGGCTTCTTCTATAACATCAATGGTAACATCAAGGGTAAACAATATCCCACTTACTTCGGAATTGTGACTTCCTAAAAGAAGGCCGCAATTATCATAATCCTCCTGGTAGGATTTCGGTGCCAAAGACTCAAGCTCCTGGGCGATGTCTCTAACATATATTTTTGGTTCAGCACTCATTTACGTTTGGTTAGTCTTCTAAAAATTTTGCTGGAGAATCATGTCTTGTCCATCTAGATTAATCGAGGCCGACCTTACTTACAATCACAGCTTCAGTAAATGTATCAAGAAAAGTCAAATTAAAAATTTCCACCGTTTTAAAAGGCAATAGAGACTTTGTACCTTGGACAGAAATTCATTTAATGAAGATCCTCCTTTTTTATTTGCTCTATCCATTTTCATTTTTATACAAAACAGTTACGTCCATTCGTAATCATTTGTATGACATAGGACACTTTCGATCATTTAGTTTTCAGATAAAGACGATTTCTGTTGGCAACCTAACTGTTGGTGGCACGGGTAAGACGCCACATATAGAATACATAATTAATTTACTTAAGGCGGACCGCAACATTTGCACATTGAGCAGAGGTTATGGACGGAAAACGACGGGGATAGTATTTGGTGATAATAATTCTACGGCAACCAGTATTGGCGATGAACCAATGCAATATTTATTAAAATACTCCCCTCAAACAAGTGTGGTGGTTGGAGAAGAAAGGGCATTGGCAATTCCTACTATCATTCATGAACTGCCAAAAACTGATTTGATTTTGTTGGACGACGCCTTCCAACATCGGCCCGTGAAACCAGGGCTTAATATATTACTTTGCGATTTCAACAAGCCTTTTTATAGTGATCATTTGATGCCAACGGGTCGACTAAGGGAAAGTAGGTCAGGTGCCAAAAGGGCAGATGTCGTATTAGTTAGTAAATGTCCGGATAGTCTTTCGGATAATGAAATGAGGGTGATCAAAAGTAAGATTTTACCTTATATCCAAAAGGATGTTGATATATTTTTCACAGGTGTAACGTACAAAGAGCCGGTTCCAATCTTCCGTCAACATAAGATCTCCAACCACGCAATCGCCATTTCAGGAATTGCAAACCCAGCCTTATTT
>DASVUU010000521.1:0-2260 GCA_036386935.1 Cytophagaceae bacterium
AATGAATCGACTTCGATCCCTCGAAGGGCGATTGATATTGTAGTCCCCGAAATAGACGCACAAGACGTAATTAAAGTCATTCAAAAAAATGCAGCGACAGGTACGACGGGAGACGGGAAAATCTATATGTCAGATATAAATGAATCTTTTCGAATAAGTTAAATTTTTAAGCTTTTACCCTATGGAACAACCTATTCTAGATTCACTATTTATCGCAGACTCTTTAAAAGTTGCAAAAGCTTTTTCCGATTCCTTGGTGGCCACCAACATTGCTTTAGCGAAAACAAATGCTTCCCTTGCTGCCACAAGTCACTCATTGGAAGAAAATTCTTTCAGAACGAATAACCTTTGGATGATGATCTCCACAGCGTTGGTGTTCATTATGCACCTCGGTTTTGCCACTTTGGAGTCTGGCCTTACGAGATCTAAAAATACTACTAACGTTTTATTTAAAAATACTGTGATTCCTGCTATAGGCTTACTCACTTTTGCCTTATGCGGTTTTGGTTTGATGTACCCAGGATTCGAGCCTGGAGTTTCGATGGACTTCTTTGGTTTCGCGGGGTTCGGTTTGAAATTGCCTCAAGGGGGAGAGACTCTTTTGTATAACCCTGGGTATACCTACTGGACCGACTTTCTGTTTCAAGGAATGTTCGCCGCTACTTGCGCTACCATAGTATCTGGGGCTGTAGCTGAGAGAATAAAGTTGAATAGCTTTATGATTTTCTCCATACTCTTTGTGGCATTCGCTTATCCATTGATCGGTAGTTGGAAATGGGGTTATGGCTGGTTGAATACTCTAGGTTTCCACGATTTTGCAGGTTCCACACTGGTGCATTCTGTTGGAGGGTGGGCTTCACTGGCAGGTATCATTTTATTGGGGCCTCGAATCGGAAAATATGAAGGGAATAGAATATTTCCAATCCCCGGTCATAGCATGACCTCTGCGGTGATCGGCACATTTCTTCTATGGCTTGGATGGTTTGGGTTTAATGGTGGGTCTATTCTTTCTGCAGATCCTGGCGCTGTCTCAAGGGTTTTAGTTACAACCTGTTTGTCAGGAGCGGGAGGATGTATGGCAGCAACCGTTACTGTCTTTTTCTTAACAAAGAAATATGACTTAAGCATGGTGTTGAATGGCATACTCGCCGGGCTAGTAGGAATTACCGCAGGCGCTGATCAAATGGGTCCTCTAGATGCGATCGTAATTGGCTCCATATCGGGGATCTTGGTGGTCTTTTCCGTATTGGTTTTCGACAAATTCAAAATTGACGACCCGGTGGGTGCACTTTCCGTGCATTTGGTCTGTGGAATATGGGGAACGATGGCAGTCGGATTATTTGGAAATAAGGCAGGTGGAGCTCAGATACTGGCCCAACTTACAGGTGTGTTTGCTGCGGGGGTTACCTCATTTACCATTGCGGTTAGTATATTCGGAATTCTAAAAAGAACGATCGGACTGAGGGTATCGGAAGATGAAGAACTATACGGCCTGGATAAAAAGGAACATGGAATGGAAGCCTATTCGAACTTTATAAGTAGGTAGGAGCTGCAAAAATTAAGTTGTTCTTTTTTCAAAAACGTGTTTGCTTCCCCAATCACACATTGACTTGAGGATGGGGCCCAAAGTATGACCTTTTTCTGTGAGTGAATATTCTACTTTCGGAGGGATCTCTGCATACACTCGTCTGGTAATAATTCCGTCAGTCTCTAACTCTCGGAGCTGCTGGGTCAACATCTTTTGAGTTACTTCGGGCATGTTCTTTTTTAGTTCTCCAAATCGTTTTGTCCCACTACTCAACACCCAAAGAATGATGGGTTTCCACTTTCCTCCTATGATTTGTAATGTCGCAGTAACAGGACATTGAATGTCTACCATTGATTCAACGACCGTTTCATTCAAACTTTGTTTCATATTAAACCAAAATACTTTATAAGTAAAATTCAGATAATCAGCATTAGTATCTTTTTGGATACAATAGTACATTTTAGTGTGTACTTGATATTATGATGCTAATATACTTTGTTTACGTCACAATGGAAAAATGTAACTAATTAAAACCCTAAAAATATGTATGTAATAACAGGTGCTACAGGAAATATCGGAAGTGAATTGAGTAAATTATTGTTAGAGAATGGTAAACACGTGAAAGCAGTTTCGCGAAACGGTGAAAAAATAAAAGATTTGATTGAAAAGGGAGCAGAGCCCGCGATAGGAGATCAGGGTGATGTGGATTTTTTGACCAAAACATTCACAGGT
>DASVUU010000522.1:0-4583 GCA_036386935.1 Cytophagaceae bacterium
CACCTTTCCAGAGCCTGGTATTCTCAACATTCCAGAAAGTCTGCAAGGATATGGCAGCATCTATGAAACAAAAGAAGGGGGAAACGATACTTGGATTTACAATTTAGAGAATGAGCAAAGTAAAATAATGTTAACTTTACAGCCAGGCACATACAAATTGGTCTTTAGATCCAAACGTAGCTCTGGAAGTGCCTATACTGATACCCAGAAATTCACGATTAAATCGGGCTTAACTACGACATTAAAGCTTTTTAATTAAACTACTTATAGCAATTTCAAATAATCAATTGATGAAAAAATTTACTTTTACTGAAAAGCTTGATACCCGATCAGGATTTGGCGCAGGTCTTCTCGAAGCCGGTAAATTGAACCAAAATGTTGTTGCCCTTTGTGCGGATCTTATAGGTTCGTTAAAAATGCAGGACTTTATAAAAGAGTTTCCAGAAAGATTTTTCCAAATTGGTATTGCTGAGGCAAACATGATGGGAATAGCTGCAGGCTTGACCATCGGGGGAAAGATTCCTTTCACAGGCACTTTTGCTAATTTTTCTACAGGCAGGGTATATGATCAAATCCGCCAATCAATCGCCTATTCAGGAAAGAATGTCAAAATTTGCGCCTCGCACTCTGGGCTTACTCTTGGCGAGGATGGTGCAACCCACCAAATTTTAGAGGATATGGGAATGATGAGGATGCTTCCCCACATGACCGTAATAAACACGTGTGACTACAACCAAACTAAAGCTGCAACCATTGCAATTTCTAATCACGTAGGGCCTGTATATCTTAGATTTGGAAGACCTGTTGTTCCAAACTATACACCTAAAGATCAGATCTTCGAGATAGGGAAAGCGGTCGTACTAAATGAAGGTGCGGATGTTTCCATCTTTGCCACAGGCCACTTGGTATGGGAAGCTATTCTGGCTGGCGAAATATTAGCTGAAAAAGGAATTGACGCAGAAATAATCAATATTCATACAATAAAGCCTTTGGATGAGAAGGCAATCATAAAATCAGTTCAAAAAACCAGATGTGCGGTAACTGCTGAGGAACATCAAATGAATGGTGGTCTTGGAGACGCAGTGGCACAGGTGCTTAGCCGCCATTATCCCTCACCAGTGGAAATGGTGGCTGTGAAGGACTCTTTTGGTGAGAGTGGAACGCCAGAACAGCTTATGGAAAAATACGGGCTCAAAGCTGCTAATATCGTCGACTCTGTCATGAAGGTATTGGAGAGAAAAAAAACATTGGTAGATAATTAAACGAAATAAAAAATTCTGGATTTCACTCCGGAATTTTTTATTAGTAGCTATACCTCAAAAATCTTCACTATTGATAACTAACCGTCAATTATTTCTTTCCCATCAAGCGCAAACCTCGGATGCGCCTTTGATGCTTGAAATTGAAAGAGCGGAAGGTATCTATCTTTATGCCCCAAATGGCAAAAAATACATTGATCTTATTTCTGGTATTGGTGTAAGTAGCGTCGGTCACCGCCACCCAGCCGTAACAGCTGCAATCAAGGAGCAGGTCGACAAATACCTTCATTTGATGGTATATGGGGAAATAGTTCAGAGTCCACAAGTTAAACTGGCGAAGGCTCTTTGTGAAACATTACCCAGCTCTTTGGACAACGTCTATTTTGTAAATTCTGGCACGGAAGCAATTGAAGGCGCAATAAAACTTGCTAAAAGATACACCGGTAAAGCAGAGCTCATTTCATTTGAAAACTCCTATCACGGTTCGAGCCATGGCGCATTGTCTATCAATGGCAGCGAGTTTTTTAAGCAGGCATACCGACCGTTATTGCCAGGTGTAAGGCACATTAGGTTAAATAATTTTGAGGATCTGGCATTCATCAATGCACAAACAGCTGCTGTAATTGTTGAAACTGTACAAGGCGAAGCGGGTGTAAGAATACCTCAGACAGAATTCTTGAAGTCGCTAATCGTCGCCTGTAAAGAAAATGGAGCGCTGTTGATTTTAGATGAGATACAATCGGGTTTCGGGAGAACCGGCGCATTTTGGGCCTTTGAAAAATATGGGGTTGTCCCAGATATAATAGTTGCTGCAAAAGGAATGGGCGGCGGTATGCCCATTGGAGCATTTATATCCTCTAAAGAAATAATGGGAACACTCGCTCATTCACCATACTTAGGGCACATCACAACCTTCGGTGGACATCCTGTGAGCTGCGCTGCATCCCTGGCCACCCTGAGCATTTTGAAAGATGGGAATTATATAGAAAAAATTGAACGAAAAAGTCAATTATTCATGCAGCTCCTTATTCATCCAAAAATCAAAGAAATAAGGAATGCTGGGTTGATGCTTGCCGCCGAGTTCGACTCTTATGAGGTTTTAAAGCCAATCATAGATGCTGCTATTGAGAAAGGCGTATTAACCGACTGGTTTCTCTATTGCAACAATTCTATGCGGATTGCTCCTCCTCTTGTAATTACTGAGGATGAAATAAAAACATCTTGTGACATAATATTGAGCTGCTTAAATTAATGTTAAAAAACTTTCTCCATACATCCGACCATACTTTTTTTCCTAGAATTTTATTTTTTCTATCTATACTGTTCTTAGTTACTGGTTGCTCCGACAAAAGAGAATTAAAAAACTTTGAACATAAAAAGTGGCAAAGTGATAAAAAGGGATGTAACGGTTTCCGTTCCTCTTATTTCAGGAAGATAACTGAAGAAAAAAAAGAGTTTGAAGGAATGGATGATGATCTACTGGCCGAACTTCTAGGAAAACCTGACAAGATATTTTATTCCAAGCGGGGAAAAAAAACCTACGAATATTTCATAACACCCGGCAAACAGTGCGATGAAAAATATTTGAAAGAAGGCGCTAAAGTAGTCTTTGAGATAAATTCTATTGGCTACGTAAACTTAGTTTTCGAAAAGAAATTCTAAAACATTAAGCAGTCTCCAACAGATCTTTTTCTACCTTCAGATTTTCAATGATAAACAGCTGCCTTTCAGGCGTATTTTTACCCATAAAGTAATTAAGGATTTTGGCTATCGAGGTTTCCTTTTGAAGCAAAATAGGTTCAAGCTTTATTTCGTCACCAATAAACGCTCCAAATTCGTCGGGGGAAATTTCTCCTAAGCCTTTAAATCTGGTGATTTCAGGCTTGCTTCCTAGCTTTTGCACCGCTTTTTGTTTTTCTTCCTCGCTATAGCAATAGATAGTCTCCTTCTTATTTCTGACGCGAAATAGTGGAGTGTCCAAGATATAGACATGTCCATTTCTTACTAGGTCAGGGAAGAATTGTAAGAAAAAGGTTAGCATCAACAGACGAATATGCATTCCATCTACGTCCGCATCTGTAGCAATCACAATCTTATTATAACGCAATCCTTCTAAGCCGTCCTCAATGTTTAAAGCATGTTGTAGTAGATTAAATTCTTCATTTTCATAGACTATCTTCTTTGTAAGGCCAAAGCAATTAAGAGGCTTTCCTCTTAAGCTAAATACTGCCTGAGTCTCAACACTTCTTGACTTAGTAATAGATCCACTCGCAGAATCCCCTTCAGTAATAAATAACGTAGTTTCATACCGTTTTTCATTTTTGTCCTCATCAAAATGAAAACGACAGTCTCTTAACTTTTTATTATGAAGGTTAGCTTTCTTAGCCCGGTCGTTGGCCAATTTCTTTATTCCTGCAATGTCTTTTCTTTCTCTTTCCGATTGTAGGACTCTTTTGAGCAAAGCATCTGCAACCGCCGTATTCTTATGTAAGTAATTGTCGAGCTCTTTTTTTACAAAATCGTTGATCCAAGTTCTTATAGCCGGTCCTTCGGGCCCTGCGTTTATAGAACCCAATTTAGTTTTGGTCTGTGACTCAAAGACTGGTTCTTGTACCCTTACAGCAATGGCAGCAACGATGGAGGCTCTGACATCAGACGCCTCAAAATCTTTTTTATAAAATTCTCTAACGGTTTTAACCACCGCTTCTCGAAAGGCAGCAAGGTGCGTCCCACCTTGGGTAGTATATTGGCCGTTGACGAATGAATAATACTCTTCGCCATACTGATTCTCATGAGTTAAGGCAATCTCAATATCCTTTCCTTTAAGCTGTATAATAGGGTATCGCAGGCTTTCTTCGTCAGTTTTTCTTTTTAAGAGATCTAAAAGGCCATGTTCTGAATGATATTTTTGTCCATTAAAATTGATCGTTAGGCCCGCATTTAAGAAGGCATAATTCCAACACTGGTCTTCAAGGTATTCAGGGATAAAATGGTAATGCTTGAAAATGGTGTCATCTGGAACAAAGACTACTGAAGTACCATTTTTCAAGTTAGTGGCTTGCTCTTTATGATCCTTTGTCAACTTACCTTTTTCAAACTCTGCAATCTTAGTTTTACCATCTCTCACAGATTGTACTCTGAAATACGAAGACAAAGCATTGACCGCCTTTGTACCTACGCCATTAAGACCAACGGACTTTTGAAACGCTCCGGAGTCATATTTACCCCCTGTATTAATTTTGGAAACGCAATCAATTACTTTGCCGAGAGGAATACCCCGTCCATAATCTTTTACTTCAACATTGTGTTCACTTATCTTAATGT
>DASVUU010000523.1:0-6991 GCA_036386935.1 Cytophagaceae bacterium
CTTCCGAAAAGCCAGATACCTCGAATTCCGCAGCAAAACCGAACTGAAATCTATCCAGTGCCTGCCTAACGAGATGGTGTTGGTAGGAATGGACAGTGCGGAAAATGAAGACATAGATTTAGCTGACCCAGTTCTTTTCGATTCTTATAAAAAATTCCCGCCTAAGCTTAAAATTTATACGACAAATATTGCCTACAAGGAGAGCAGAGAATTAGAATTGTTCCGTCTCACAGAACAAGGATATAGCATTTCTGATGGGAATTTATTTAAGACCTTATGCCTCGGTCTTGCATCGTAGACGACGCTCTAATTCTTTGCATCTATTCAATAGAACGTTTATATTGAAGGAGATGACAGTTTTAAGTTGAAAATCTAATACTACCTAACGGTCGTGTACAAGAATCAAGCCTATAAGGTTTTGTAAACCTAATAGGGTAAGCCATCCTAGTCATTAAGCCCCTTCCCTTCCATAATTTGCAGTGCACATTTTTCAATTCTTGCCTCTCTAGTTGCGGACTGTTTTGCAGCAGAAAAATATAGCAGATATGCTCTTTGACGACCCGGCGTTAATTTCTCAAAAGCTTGCTTCAGCCCAGCATCCTCGTGTAATTTTTGTTGGAATTCATCGGGAATAGAATATTCGGAGTTCTTTTTTAGCGGCACCTTCAAACCGGCTTTTTCAACCTCCATAGCCTCGCGGATATAGGCCTCGACCGTAGCCTTCATCTGCATGACATCGCTCAGATTTGTAAAGCGAATTTGACGAGCGGCTTGTACATTTTCTGTCTGTTGGATTAAAATACCCTTCGGATCCTTTAACAAGGCACCTTTGAAAAATAACAATGCACAGTATTGTTTAAAGACGTGTATTAACGCAATATTCCTACCTGCCGAAGTGTAACAGGGGCAACCCCATTTTAATTCTTCATCAAGGCCGCAATCCAGAACAATCGCTCTTAATTGTTGTATTTCTTTCTGCCACTTATTGGCCTTATTAAAATAAAAATCAACCTTAGGATTCATACGGTTAGCTAAAATTTTGTCGTGTTATTATCATGTCTTAGTGCTGTCACCTCAATCATCTGTCCTTAGGGAGAGGATTTTTCTATCTATAGGCCTATAGTACCATGAAATGATAGTAAGAATCAACAGTAAGACTGGGCCGAAAAGTTCTTTGGCTTCGTCACCAGTAGCGAGATGGGAGAATATTGCCCCGGACATAGCAAAGAAAAAGCCCGCATACGCCCATTCCTTCAGCATTGGAAACTTTGGTATGAGCAATACTACAACTCCTAAAATCTTCCATACGCCCAATATAGTCAAGAAGTAAACGGGATATCCAAGCTTAGTGATATTATCGACCTCCTTATCCATCTTTATCAATTGTACGAGGGCACTTGACAGCATCCCTAAAGCAAGCCACAGGGTGGCTATCCAATAGATTATTTTATATCTCTTTTCCATAATTCTATTTGGTTTTAACAAGGGTTTGTTGCAATCGATTATGCGCCATATTGAGTCCCGCCGCAAAAGGTAACTTCATCATCTGGTCTCTTAGGGCAACCGACTTATATACGATTTGCATGGTCAGTTGGCTGGACTCCTCAGAAAGGGACTGAAATTCCAAAAATTCAAGTTGAACGGCAAAAGGAGAATTTTCCATTTCAAATGTTCGAGTTATCCTTTCATTTGGCACAAATTCGTGTATTACCCCATTCGCTTGAAATACGATTTCACCAGCAGGATTGCTTGTTTGAAATTTGTAGCTACCATGCGCTTTACTTTCCAACTTTAGCACTTTAGTCCCCATCCACTGTTCTACAATTTCTGCTTCAACATAGGCTTTGAAAAGCAGTTCTATTGGCAGTTCGAATACTCTAGTTATAACTAAGTCCTGTCTACCCTCTTCGGCGGAGATTTTTGTCTTCAATTCCATATTATTATCTTTTATATCTTTTCATGATCGATTCTAATTTATTAAATCTATCATCCCATATTTTTCGGAATGGTTCTATGAATTCGGCGACCTCTTTCATTTTCTTCGCGTTGATGTGATAGTGAATTTCCCGTCCACTTTGTTCTTGCTGGAGTAATTCGCATGCTGTAAGTATCTGTAGATGTTTGGACACAGTAGGTCTAGCTGTGTCAAAGTTTGATGCAATCGCTCCAGCAGTCATAGACTGAGAGGCAAGCAGAAGGAGTATGGCCCTTCGTGTCGGATCTGCAATCGCTTGGAAAACGTCTCTTCTTAAATTCATTATGTAGCTATTTGACTACAAATATATGTGTAGTTATTTAGCTACGCAAATTTATTTGCAATTATTTGGGGATAGAAACTCACAAGGAGGAGCAATTCTTCATAATAAACTAGCGAGTAAAGTTTAAATTTCTACTATGCCTATTTATTCAACCAAAAATTCTTTTTTTTGTAATCTAAATGATTCAAGTATCCTCAAAAACAACCTTCCGTTAAACCCCAAGATGAAAAAAACTGCTTTCTATTTATTGCTAATACTTATGCCCTTCTTGTCGACTGCACAAGATGCTGACACCACCAAACTTTGGGACAAAGGGCTAAATTTAAATCTAAACCTCACCCAAGTAGGATTAACTAACTGGGTAGGTGGAGGACAGAATACGTTAGCTGTAACAGGCCTCTCATCTTCCTTTGCCAATTATAAAAAAGGAAACAGGTCATGGGAGAATAGTCTAGATCTTGGTTACGGCCTGGTGCGATTGGGTACTGATGCACCCTTTCGAAAAAGTGACGACAGGTTCATACTTGTTTCCCGATACGGCGTACAACAGACTCAAAAGTTGAAGTATCTAGCCCAATTTGATTTCAGGTCACAATTCGCACCAGGATATAAGTACTTTATAGATACTGCCGACAACAACCTCGAAAAAAGCGTATTCATATCAGACCTTTTATCTCCAGCATATATGACTATTTCCTTGGGATTGGAATATAGTCCGACCAAAAATTTATTCATCTACCTCTCTCCTATTACTAATAAAAATACCATCGTCCTTAATAAAGCATTGGCAAATCAAGGAGCATATGGGGTAGAGAAAGGGAACAAGTTTAGAAAAGAACTTGGTACATATATGTCCATCAGGTACAATAAGGACGTGATGGAAAACATTACCTATAAAACAAATTTGAATCTATTTGCCAATTATACAACTTTCGATGCCATTGATGTGAATTGGGAAAACATATTGTTTTTGAAGGTGAATAAATATGTCAACGTAAGCTTTACAACTAATTTTTTATACGATGACGACATCGATATTATTAGAAAAGATGGCTCGGTTGGACCGGCCATTCAATTCAAAGAAGTACTAACGGTTGGGATTGGAATAAATATGAAATAAAAAAAGGGAAGCAAACGCTAATTTGCTTCCCTTTTACTAACTTTTAACTTTCTTTACTTAGCATCCATCATTTTTTTCAATTCCAACAACTCATCTCTTAATCTCGCGGCTTCCATAAAATCAAGGTCTTTTGCAGCACGCTCCATTTGTTTCTTCGTCTTCTCCGCTAGTTTATTAAGTTCTGGCTTTGACATGTAAGCTACAATAGGATCAGCAGCGATGCTGCTTGGCGCATCTTCTTCCGTATAATATTTTTTCGAATCCTTCTTAGAATCTGCAACCTTCGTCTGAAACAATATCTCATCACGAGATTTCAAGGCAGAGGTTGGAGTGATGTTATTGTCGATATTGTATTGTGCTTGGATTGCTCTTCTTCTATTTGTTTCATCGATAGCGTCTTGCATAGAATCAGTAATTCTATCAGCATACATTATAACCTTCCCATTTTCATTCCGGGCTGCTCTTCCAATGGTTTGTATCAGCGAACGTTCATTTCTTAAAAAGCCTTCCTTATCTGCATCCATAATTGCTACCAGAGAAACTTCTGGTAAATCTAATCCCTCCCGCAAAAGGTTTACCCCTACTAATACATCAAAGACTCCAAGGCGCAGCTCCCTCAATATTTCTACCCGGTCAAGGACTTTCACTTCGGAGTGTATATATCGACATTTTATAATTAACCGATCAAGATATTTCGACATCTCCTCAGCCATCCTCTTAGTAAGGGTGGTCACCAGTACACGTTCCTTTTTAGCTATTCTTTCATGTATTTCGCCCAACAAGTCATCGATCTGGTTTTTGCTTGGTTTTACTATTATGACCGGGTCCAGTAAACCTGTCGGCCTTATCACCTGTTCAACTACAACACCCTCTGTCCGGCGTAATTCGTATTCTCCAGGGGTAGCACTCACGTAGATCACTTGACCCACCATGCCTTCAAATTCGTTGAAGGTAAGTGGTCGGTTGTCTAAAGCCGAGGGGAGTCTAAATCCGTAATCTACCAAATTAACTTTCCTTGAACGGTCACCGCCCCACATCGCCCTAACCTGAGGTACCGACGCGTGGCTTTCATCTATTACCATTAAATAATCCGATGGAAAATAATCTAGTAGGCAGAAAGGCCTTGACCCCGGTTTTCTCCGATCGAAATAGCGAGAATAATTTTCTATGCCAGAGCAATAGCCAATTTCACGCATCATCTCCATATCAAACTCAGTACGCTCCTTTATCCTCTTTGCCTCTAGGTACTTCTGCTCCTTTTCAAAAAGCTCAACCTGGCAAACCATGTCCTCTTGTATCTCATAAATGGCTCTATTCAAAGAGTCCTTGCCAGTAACAAAAAGATTCGCAGGATATATGGTGATAAACTTTTCGTCGTTCAATTTTTTACCGGATGTTGGGTCTATCCTCTGAATTGATTCAATCTCATCACCCCAAAAAATAATTCTATAAGCAAAATCTGCATAAGCGGGAAAAATATCAATTGTATCGCCTGTTACTCTAAAGTTCCCTCGTTTAAATTCCCCGGTAGTCCTACTATATAATATGTCTACAAAGGAGAACAGAAGCTTGTTACGGCTCACCTTCTCCCCTTCTGAGACCTTTACAATATTTCTCCCAAACTCTTCAGGATTACCAATACCGTAAATGCAGGATATCGAAGCAACCACAATTACGTCCCTCCGGCCTGACATCAATTGTGATGTTGCTGCAAGGCGCAATTTCTCGATCTCTTCATTGATTGAAAGATCCTTTTCTATGTAGAGGTTACTGCTTGCGATATATGCTTCAGGTTGGTAGTAATCGTAGTAGGAGATAAAGTATTCTACAGCGTTCTCGGGAAAGAAATGCTTGAACTCTCCATATAATTGTGCCGCCAAAGTTTTATTGTGACTTAGCACCAAGGTAGGTCTATCTACTTGTTGGATAACATTAGCAATGGTAAATGTCTTCCCTGAGCCTGTAACACCTAACAATGTTTGTGCAGGTTCACCCTTATTTAAACCATCTACCAATTGAGCTATGGCCTTTGGCTGGTCCCCCGTTGGCTGATATATAGATGATAATTTGAACGTCATATGTAGATTAATTCTTACGGTCTATGGATGATGTAGTCCACCCAACGTCACCCATTAGATCTAAGTAATGCAAATATTACAATAAATTTATTAAGCTAGCTGATCAACGTTTGACAAGCAATTGTTGAAACACTATTAAGTCCTATAAAGTTGCGACACTTTTGTAAGATTTCTGTACATCCTTTAATTTTTAAAAAAATGGCCATCTGACCTACAATACAACACTTATCAAATAAATTTTTGGATATAAACAAGAAAGTTTTAGATAACGATTAAAATTTGATTGAGAAAGACAATTTGTCTTTTAAAAAAGTAAAGAAAATGAAAATAAAATGTCAGAAATTACTCTGACACTTGCTCCGGAGTCCTTAGCTTTTCAGCCACAGGCTTATCAACCAATTTAAAAAACTGGTCGAAAGTTTTCTTCTCAATAAGGTAAGTTGGTTTATGACTTGCCCATTCAACTGATATTTCAAAAAGATTATTAAAAGTCCTCCCCTTATAAACAGATTTAGGCTCAAAGCCCTCTAATTTAGGAAGGTTCGGTTTCTTAATACATACGTATTCTATTTTTTCTGCGCCCTTCATAAGGTATTATTATTGTTATAGTATTTAAAGCTATCTAAATATAAGCATAGTTTCGATTTTGGTAACACATATATTTTGCCAATAATTCAAAAAATTCTAGAAAATACTTTCCCCAAAATACTTTATCGATTGATAGCTCATAAACGTCGATAAATTAAACTAATTATTTACACAGATGTTTTGTCATAACATTTTAAAACTATACATTTGCCCTCGGCAGACCGGTACGACCAGCTCCTGCAAACTCCCCCAGGTTCGGAAGAAAGCAAGGGTAAGCGGTTGTAGCGGTGCGATACTTGGTTTGCCTTTTTTCCCTCCCGGCCTCTGTAAATCTTCCCCCTCAGTGTATTTATTATCTTACCGAAAAAACTCCATTTGGCTCTTCGGAAGTACAGGCATTTTCAGCTCTCAAACTCTATTTAGAATAACTTCTTTTAATTGACTATAATCCTGGTTAGATTTGTTGTTTAATCAAAAGAATTTAATATGAAGTTTTTTATTGATACCGCTAATTTAAATGAAATAAAAGAAGCCCACGACCTAGGCGTTTTGGATGGTGTTACAACAAACCCGTCTTTGATGGCGAAAGAAGGGATTAAGGGCAAAGACAACGTCTTCAAACACTACAAGGCAATCTGCGATATTGTAGATGGCGATGTAAGTGCTGAAGTTATCGCAATCGACTACAAAGAGATAATTCGCGAGGGAGAAGAATTAGTAACAATTGATGATAAGATTGTTGTGAAAGTTCCGATGATAAAAGACGGCATCAAAGCACTAAAGTATTTTTCAGACAACGGTATCAGAACAAATTGCACTCTTGTTTTCAACGCTGGCCAAGCTATTCTTGCGGCTAAAGCTGGAGCTACATATGTGTCTCCCTTCATTGGTAGACTTGATGACATTGGATCAGATGGACTTGACCTTATTGAACAAATCGTGCAGAT
>DASVUU010000524.1:0-5306 GCA_036386935.1 Cytophagaceae bacterium
GGAGCATATGAAATGGTCTCTACTATGAAAAATGCTCCCTATAAGGACATGGGCGTGATTGCTTCTGGAACTGTATTACTTCCTTCAAGTAGTCTTAACGTGCTTCATAGCTCAACAGGAAATGTAAAACCTACAATCGACGTTTTGCCTAATCTGGTTGCTGGCTTGGATAAGGGTGCTAAAACGGTAAACCTTACAGGTATTACTGATGGCGAGGCTGTAAAAAGTCAAGTATTGGCTGTTTCAGCAAAATCTGCAGATCCAGGTGTAGCTATGGTATCGGTAGAATACACTTCTCCTAATTCAACAGGTAACTTGGTAGTAACTCCAGTAAAGGTAGGTACTACGAAAGTAAGAGTTCTTGTGAAGGACAACGGAGGAGTAGCTAACGGCGGAGTAGATTCTACGTTCACGGAGTTTACAGTTGTGGTTACTCAAGTTACTGGTGTAGCAAAAGCAGACCAAGGTACTATTTATGTATTTCCTAATCCTGCAAACGGTCAAATCAATGTAAGTATGTCTGCTGAAAGCATCACAGAACTTAGCATTGCTGACTTGAGCGGAAGGGTGTTATTACAACAAACTTTGGCATCTGATGATAGGTCTACACAAGTAGATGTGTCACAATTGACCAAAGGCTTGTATATCATCACAGCAAAGGGAAAACAAAATGTGCTAGTGACTAAGTTTTACAAACAATAATCTAACATAGTTTTGATTAAAAAAGGGCGTCTGAAAAGACGCCCTTTTTTTTAGCCTTAATTCCTAGTAATTAGCAATCTTTAATTGCTGAATATTTAACGGTTAAAATGTATATTTTTGTAGAAAATATCAGAAGATAAAACGTCGCGAAGCATCAAGTTGATTGATAGGCCTAGTAAATTCTTTTCATTTAAAATTCAAAAATTTCATTTCTGTATTCAGTCCAATCCATTTATAGCCTTTAATAAATTTAGATGACCAACAAACTACTATTAGCTACTTTCATCAATTGTCTTTTTAATTTTGTTTTATTCTCACAGGGAATGCAGGATAAGATTTCTATAATCCCGGAACCGGTCGAAGTTGTAAGAACTAAGGGTAATTTTACTTTGCCTAAGGAATTTACCATTGAATCAGCTGGCACTGAAGAAATTCTTACCACGGTTTCGATGCTAAAAGCCAGAATCGGCACCGCCACCGGCTTTAAAATAAATACCAGTCAAAAAGACCATAATGCAGCAATTGTGTTGCAACTAAATGCAGAGCAAGACCTTTCTCTTGGAAATGAAGGTTACCGCTTAAATATAAGCGCTAAAACAATCACCATAAAAGCTAATAAACCAGTAGGCTTGTTTTACGGAGCGCAGACCTTACTTCAACTGTTCCCCAAAGAGATCGAAAGTGATCATCTAGTAAATGGGCTAAGCTGGGGCATCCCTTGTTTGGATGTAACCGATTACCCGCGATTTTCGTGGCGTGGATTGATGTTCGATGTGACCCGGCATTTCTTTACAAAAGAAGAGGTTAAGAGATACATCGACAATATGGTGAAATATAAATACAACATTTTACACCTTCATTTAACAGACGATGAAGGCTGGAGGATTGAAATAAAAGGCCTTCCAAAGCTTACCGAGGTAGGCGCTTGGCGTGTTTATAAAGTAGGTGACTTTGGAACGTTTTCTCCGCCGCAATCTACCGAGCCAAGAGACTACGGGGGATTTTATAGCCAGGAAGACATCATGGAGATTGTTCGTTATGCGTCTGAACGGTTCGTAAATATCTTGCCAGAAATTGATGTGCCTGGGCATAGCCTGGCAGCTGTGGTATCGTACCCAGAACTGTCATGCACTGCTGGTGCTGAAAAATACAATGTCAGGGCAGGTGAGAAGATAATGGAATGGAGGGGAAGTGCTCCGCCGGTTGCGCTCGTTGATAATACATTGTGTCCAGCCAACGAAAAAGTTTATGAGTTTTTGGACAAGGTAATAACAGAAGTCGCAGGGATGTTCCCTTTTGAGTATATTCATATGGGGGGAGATGAGGCTCCCCATAACTATTGGGAGAAGAGTCCTGCCACCAAAGCGCTCATGCAGCGAGAAGGCCTTACAACAATGGAGGAAGTACAGGGTTATTTCACCCGGAGGCTTGAAAAGATAGTACAGTCGAAGGGAAAGAAATTTATCGGCTGGGATGAAATACTAGAAGGTGCTCCATCCAAGTCCACAGCCCTGATGAGCTGGAGAGGTGGCTCATATGGTATCAAATCGGCCAATTCAGGTCACGACGTAGTTATGAGCCCCCAAACCCACGTCTATCTGGACCATCATCAAGGTGAGGAAGGAAGAGAACAGCCTAAAGCTACCCTTACCAATACTTATCGATTCGATCCTGGAGAGGGAATAACTAATTTAAAGGCAATTAAAGGAGGGCAGGCCAACCTTTGGACTGAACACGTCTATCACATTCGGCAGGCGGAGTATATGACATGGCCCAGGGCAATGGCAATCGCAGAGTCTGTGTGGTCTCCCTTGACCAAAAAGAATTGGACTAATTTTCACACAAAGGTTGAAGACCATTTTAAACGCTTAGATATAGCTCACGTAAAATATGCTCTGAGTATCTATGACCCAATTTTCCTACCATCACTCGGCGCTGGGAATACCTTAAAAGTCGAGCTGAGTACTGAAATACCGGGCTTAGATATTCATTATACGTTCGACAATTCGTCACCCGACGAATATTATCCTAAATATTCTGGCCTCCTTTCAGTTCCTAAAGACGCCGTTACATTAAAAGCTATTACCTATAGAGATAATAAACAAATCGGAAGATTAGTTACGATCTCCGTTTCGGAACTTAGGCAGCGCCTTACTCGGATTAAGTAATATAAGAGATCTTATGGAAAAGTTTTACTTGCAATATGCAAATCTGTCACTCGCCAAAAGCGAAGAGATGGATGCCATAAAGATTATTCAAAATGAGTAGGAGCGCAAATATTAAAATGGTACTTAAATGAAAAACTGACGACCCAATTTGAAATGATATGACACCGTTATATCTGAAAGAAGTTCACTAGCGGAATTTTTGATTATTTGCGGTAATGCATATCAAAGGTAATTAGGGAGGGCGAGCCTTTGCGAATCGCCTTGAATTTTTGAAGAAATAGATATTTGGTCCCTCGGCAGGTGTCCAAACAGCTCAGACGAGATTAGACAAACTTATGAGATGATTTGATACACACATTGCGGGTTCAAACTGCCGATTAAATCCCCATGTTCTATTTTTGAAAGTTATTGTATCCAGGTTAAGAAGATATGATTTACTCGTGTTTTGCACATATACCCCTTGCGATGGTTAAACAATGCAATTGGTTCTTGAATTATTTCAAAACTCCCTTTTATTACAGAAAAAATAACTTATTGGCATAAAAATGGGTTAACTTAAGCATTATGGCAAAAGCCATGTTATTCACATAAAAAAATCACCATGTATTTCAAATCATTAATTGCCTTCACCTTCTTATTATTGTCATTTTCTTATTCTAATGCACAAAGCGACCCACAATCTAACACAACTATAAACGGCACCACTGATCAGATGAAGTCTGATAGAGAAACTTTGGAAAAGTCTACTAAAGATCTAAAAGATCAAGAAAAGGGATATAAAGATCAAGAGAAAGCAAACAAGGAATCTGCCAAAGAGTCTCGTAGAACTGAAAAAGCGAATAGAGATGCTGCTAAGGCTACGGTGAGAACCCAGAAAGCTCAGGAACAAGCCGCCAAAGCACAAAAGAAGGCTGAGAAGGCATCAAAAAAAGCAGACAAGCAAAGGAGGAAATTAGAGAAAGCAAACAGTAAACTTTAAGACAAACTTTATTGCCTATAAAAGCCAAGCCCACTTAAGGGCTTGGCTTTTATATTTTACACTCTCTTTTTTTTATTCTAGCTTAGTAGCGAGATTTTAGCTTATGTGTTTAGAATGATAATAGAACAGTTCCATGATCAAGGGCTTGCACATCTTTCCTACGCAATCTTAAGCCAAGGCGAGATAGCTGTAATAGATCCCTGCCGCAATCCTCAGCAATATTATGCATTCGCAGAAAAGCATCATGCGAAGATAATTGCGGTGATCGAAACACATCCCCACGCTGACTTTGTAAGTGGGCATGGCGAAATGAGTGAGAAGGGAATAGAGATTTATGTCAGCAAGCTTACAGGTGCAAAATATCACCATAAGACCTTCAATGAAGGGGACATGCTGAAAATTGGTGAAGTAACCTTAATACCGTTAGATACTCCAGGACATTCACCTGATGGCATTTCTATCTTATTAAAAAATAAGGACGGTCGCAATTATGCAATTTTCACGGGCGACACACTTTTTATAGGAGATGTAGGAAGGCCGGATCTTAGGGAATCGGCAGGCAATGCCACTGCAAAGAAAGAATCATTGGCCCGCCAACTTTTTCATTCCCTTAGGGACAAATTTATCACCCTTGAAGATGATGTAATCGTTTACCCTGCCCATGGTCCCGGCTCTCTATGCGGAAAGTCCATGAGCACCGAGCTTTCGGGAACCATTGGCCAACAGAAGAAAGAGAACTATGCTCTTCAAGAGATGGGAGAGGAGGAGTTTGTAAAAATTATCTTGGACAACCAACCTTTAATTCCAAAATACTTTTCCTACGACGTGGACTTGAACATCTCGGGCGCCCCATCCATTGAAGAGGGCATCAAGAATGTAAAAATTATCAGTTCTATGAAGGATGCCGTCGAAGAGACCTTCGTCATAGATACAAGGGCAGCAAAGGAATTTAGAGAAGGGCATTTAAAAGGCGCAATAAATCTCCAAGATGGAAAGAAGTTTGAAACCTGGCTTGGTTCAATAGTTGCTCCGGAGGAGAGATATTCAATTATCGCATCCGACAACATCCAATTGCTAAATATTATAGAAAAGACTACGAAAATAGGCTATGAGATGAATGTGGGGTGGGCAATAGCGCAAAGCAGATTTGATGGCAACCCTCTGGACCATTTAGACCTGGCTAATTTTGAGACCAACACTTCGTTATATACGATATTGGACGTTAGAGAAAAAAGTGAGGTGAAGGAGGGTAAAATTTTTGGCGAGAGCATTAATATCCCATTGTCAGAGCTACGAGAGAGAATCAGTGAAGTTCCCCAAAGTAAGCCTATTGTTGTTCATTGCGCCGCGGGCTACAGATCTGCGGCGGCGGTCAGTATTTTAGATGGAAAAGTTGGAAATAAGGTATACGACCTGAGCGATGACATTGAAAAGTTTATTTAAGGCTCGCTTGGTCG
>DASVUU010000525.1:0-11146 GCA_036386935.1 Cytophagaceae bacterium
GTTCTGCAATAGGACTTTCCATCGCTGTATACATCGGGTATGATAATTTCGATGAGATGTTAAGGGGTTTTTATGAGATGGACGAGCATTTCAAAAACGAGCCATTTGAAAAAAACATACCGGTTATTTTAGCCATGCTAGGAATTTGGTATAACAACTTTTTTGATGCTGACACCCATGCAATATTGCCTTACGACCAGTACATGCATCGGTTCCCGGCCTATTTCCAACAAGGCGATATGGAAAGCAACGGAAAAGGAGTTACTAAGAATGGCCAAGTGGTTGACTATTCTACTGCGCCAATAATCTGGGGTGAACCAGGAACTAACGGGCAACATGCATTTTATCAACTTATTCACCAAGGAACCAAACTGGTGCCATGCGATTTTCTTGCGCCCGTTCAAAGTCATAACCCCTTATCGGACCACCATAAAAAACTGCTAGCAAATTTCTTCGCCCAAACAGAGGCGCTCATGATGGGCAAGACGGAGGACGAGGCAAGGGCAGAGCTTTATTCTATAGGTTGTGCAGGACAGGAGCTAGAAGATCTTTTACCACACAAGGTATTTCCAGGGAACAAGCCCACCAATTCTATATTTTTCAAAAAACTAGATCCTTTTACTCTTGGAGCTTTGATAGCCATGTATGAACATAAAATATTTGTACAAGGCTACATTTGGCAGATAAACTCATTCGACCAATGGGGAGTGGAGCTTGGTAAGCAGCTTGCAAAAAAGATCTTAGGTGAATTAAATGATGTCCTAGAGGCAACTGCTCACGACAGCTCTACTAACGGCCTAATTAATTATTATAAGAAAAATCAATAACTGTAGGTAAATTGTCGAAGTCTCTTTGCTGAAAGCTAAAAGAAAAAAGATTAGCAAGCTTAATTTGAGCGTGTTCTCGCAAATAGCGAGAACACATTATTTTAGTACCTTCCTGCCTTTCCAGGCTCGCCTCAGTTTGGGATCCCCTCCTCGTTAGCTATAACTAATACACTCTCAATAATTTGAAGCCTTCATTTATAGAGGGAGGTAAAAGTTAATTATTAATATTGATTGTTATAATTGGAATTTTTTAATTTATATTTGCACTGCTTTAAAACAATTTTGACTATTTAAAGTATACTTTTCTCTTTTTTATTTCACCCTATCTAAACAATGAAAACAACCTTTCTTAAAAGTAAGATATGTCTGTTAGCGCTTGCTATAGCCATTATCTCTTCTTGCGATTCCAAAAAGGGAAGCATGAAAACCTCCGTAGATTTAAATGCCGGCTGGGAATTCCATCAAGTAAAAAAAGATCAGTGGATGAAGGCTACTGTCCCTGGTAACGTCCACATGGACTTATTTGCAAACAAAGTTATTGAAGATCCATTTTACCGTACTAATGAAAAAGATCAACAATGGATAGATAAAGAAGATTGGGAATATAAGACTGTATTCAAAGTCGATAAATCTTTATTAGACAGACAAAATGTCGAACTGGCGTTCGAAGGCCTTGATACTTACGCTGACGTTTATGTCAATGATTCCTTAGTGCTGAAGGCAGACAACATGCACGTAGGCTGGAATGTCAATGTTAAAAGATATTTGAAAGATGGCGACAATTCTTTAAGGATCTACTTTACTTCTCCGATAAATAAGGTTATGCCGCTTTATGACTCTCTCGGCTATATCCTACCGGCCAACAATGACCAAGGAGACAAAAGGGTCAGCGTGTTTACGCGTAAGGCCGGCTATCACTATGGTTGGGATTGGGGTCCTAGGTTCGTAACAAGTGGAATATGGAGACCTGTTCATTTACAAGCATGGGACAACGCCAAGATCAATGATATTCAATTGGTTCAAACATCGCTTACAGATGACAAAGCTACGGTAAAAGGCGTTTTTGAAATAGTGTCATCAAAAGATACAAAAGCAAAAGTAAGCCTAGGTGGGGTTGGCAATGACTTCAAGGCTGTCGAAAAAGAAGTTAATCTTAAAAAAGGAATCAACGAAGTTGCGATAGACCTTGAGATTGCGAAGCCTGAGCGTTGGTGGCCTAACGGTTTAGGAGAGCCAACCTTATATAAACTTGCAGGTGAACTCTCAGTAGACGGCACAAAGGCTGATACACTTGGAGCCCGAATCGGATTACGAACGGTAGAATTGGTTACTGAAAAAGATTCTATTGGTGAATCCTTCTTTTTCAAAGTCAATGGGGCGCCCGTATTCATGAAGGGGGCCAATTATATCCCGTCAGATAACTTTACAAATAGAGTCGATAAAGCAAAATATGAAATGTTGTTAAATGCCGCCGTTGATGCCAATATGAATATGCTTCGTGTTTGGGGTGGTGGAATTTATGAAACCAATATGTTTTATGACCTTGCAGATGAAAAAGGATTACTGATTTGGCAAGACTTCATGTTTGGCTGCAGCATGTACCCTGGTGATACGGCTTCACTTAGAAGAATTACTCAAGAGGCAGCATACAATGTAAAACGACTCCGCAATCACCCGAGCGTAGCTTTTTGGTGTGGAAATAATGAAATGGACGAAGCGTGGCATACCTGGGGCTGGCAAAAGACTTGGAACCTTCATGGTGAAGATTCTGCATATGTATGGCACACGTACGAAAAGATATTTCACAACATTTTACCCGATGCAGTAAAAAAATATGACAGCAATAGATCCTATTGGTCATCATCGCCAAAAATTGGATTCCGTGATGAAAGAAGTACAAAAATTGGTGATATGCACTATTGGGGTGTGTGGCATGAGGCAAAGCCTTTCGCAGAATTCAAAAACTACATAGGTAGGTTTATGAGCGAATTTGGTTTTCAGTCCTTTCCAGAAATGAGAACAATAGCCGCTTACACTGTCCCTACTGATTGGAATATAGACTCTACTGTAATGAAATCTCATCAGCGCCATCCTAGAGGCAATGAGCTAATCAGGGAATACATGCAAAGAGATTATAAGATGCCTAAGGACTTTCAAAATTTCATATACCTACAACAAGTTCAACAAGCACAAGGGATGAGGATGGCCTTAGAGGCACACCGTCGTAAAATGCCTTACAATATGGGCACCTTGTACTGGCAGTTAGACGATTGCTGGCCAGTCGCTTCATGGTCTGGAATGGACTATTATGGAAGATGGAAGGCATTGCATTACCATGCACGTAAAGCTTATGCGCAGACTATTGTGTCTCCTACTGAGGACAAGGGCATTACAGGTGTTTGGGTAGTATCAGACAAGCTAAGCGACATCAATGCAAATTTGAAATTGAGTCTTCTGGATTTTTCTGGAAAGGTTTTAATGGAAAAAGAAATGCCCATCACTATTCCTGCAAATTCTAGTAAAGCATATTTTACCTCGAAAACCTCTGAGCTTGCAAAGGGAACAAATGTTAAAAATGCGGTTCTAGTTTGCACTTTATCAGAAGGCGGCAAGTTAATTTCTCGCAATGAACTATACTTTGCGCCTCCAAAAGAAATGACTTTGCCTGCACCGACGATCGAGCATACCATTTCTCCTTCTGACAAAGGATTTAAGATCACTTTGAAGTCGGATAAATTGGCAAAAGATGTTTATTTAAATGCCAAGGCAGAAGGTTTTTACTCAAACAATTATTTTGACATACTTCCAGGTGAAACTGTGGAAATAAACTTTACTCCAAAAGTACAGGGCTCGTCGCCAACCGAGGAATTCAAAATAGTAACGTTGGTTGATGCCAAATAACCAAGATTAGAAAAGGCAAGTTTGCATCGTTTACTTATCTAATAAATACTTTGAAAATAGTTCTTTTGTCTTTTGGCAGGGGAGCTATTTTTTTTTCTGCAGATCTCTCCTACCACCCACTGACGACTTTCCAATAGCACTCAGACATCGCCAGTTAAACAAATCAATGATCTAGAGATTATTAAAGAGACTTCGACCTAGGGCAGTATGAGGCTTTGACTTTTTAAATATAAAAAGTATCAATTCCAGGTTAAGGAAAGTCTTTATATCTTAGTAATAGTTTGAGCAATCGATTTCCTTTATTTAGCCAATTTAAAACGAATTTATTTAAAGAGAGAAACAGTATTTATCGCCTGATACTAAATGCAAGTTTTATCTAATCACCAGTAAAGAACAGGTCCTATAGAATATACCGGAAGCATCATGATTGAATATTTTAAAAAACTAATGGAGAATGATTTTATGCCTCATGGGCATTGTTATCTCTGGCAACCTGAGATATTATGGACACATGCTATATCAGATGCTGTCATTGGACTTGCCTACTTTACGATCCCCTTTAGCCTATTGTATCTGGTAAAGAAAAGAAAAGACCTGCAATACGTGTGGCTATTTGTATTATTTGCAATATTTATATTAGGGTGCGGAGCGACGCATATTTTTTCTATTATCACTATTTGGAACCCTCTATATAGACTTGACGGCTTTGTAAAAGTCGTGACAGCACTTGCCTCTATTGGTACTGCCATTATGCTGATAAAAATTATGCCAGCAATCCTTGTAATTCCCTCAATTGACCAGTGGAAAAAACTGAATGATGAATTGTTACACTCGAATAAAAATCTTGTTGTTAGTAACGAGGAGCTTTCAAAGACGGAGGAATTATTGCGTAGCATGAATGAAGACTTAGAAGCTAGAGTGATAGATCGAACCATTGAGCTAGAAAGGAAAAATGTCGAGCTTTTAAGAATAAATACTGACCTCGATAACTTTGTATACACTGCATCACACGATTTGAGGTCACCTATATCAAATCTAACGGCATTGATGACCGTCTTAACTTCAAGTTTGGAAAAGAAAATCTCGCCGGAGGAAAAGGAGATAATAAAAATGATCAATCACTCTGTAAGCAGATTCACGGGTACTATTAACGATCTCAGCGAAATAGCAAAAATTCAAAAGGAATCCTCGAATGACGTAGAACTTATTTCCCTCGACAATACGCTGCGGGAGGTGAAAGAGAATATGGCCACGGAGATTGGGGAGGGCAATGTGGAAATACAAGAAATGCTTGAGGAGAATGAGCTTTACTTTTCCAGGAAAAATTTGAGAAGTATTTTATACAACCTACTCAGTAATGCAATAAAATATAAAGATTCATCCAAGGCATCGTTTGTAAAAATTTCATCCTATAAAGAAGATGAATTTATAGTGATTTCGTTCAAAGATAACGGTCTTGGATTTGACATTAAGAGGAAGGATAAGATATTCTCTATGTTCAAAAGACTGCATGATCATGTAGAGGGGAGCGGGCTAGGGCTTTATATCATCAAAAGGATCGTGGAAAATGCAGGTGGCAAGGTCGACGTAGATAGCGAAGTTGGCGTGGGCTCAGAATTTAAAATCTATATAAAACGTCCCAATTATATAATTTAGCGACCACATTTTAATCAGGGCGTTGGAATAATGTGATCCAACGTCCATTTCTATTTCCAATGGTTGCATCGCCCCACTTTTGTAACTTAAACAATCTTTAAGAATGCCTAGTTGAATTTTAAAAATGCGACTATGGAAATAATACATGACAAAGAATCGAAAAGATTTTATATAAAGACTGGGGAAAAAACGGTAGATCTCAACTACCAAGAAATGGAAGAGAAACTGTGGAATTTTTTACAAGAAGATGAGGAGGTCGATTGCTGTGGCGTTATAGATGAGTTGAACGAGTTCGCATTGAAATATGTGCAAGAAAACGAAATCAAGATTCTAGCAAATTGTTGTTCGGTTCAAAACTATATTGCCACCCATCCTTACTATAATTCTGTTCTTCACAAAGCTTCCTAAATCAAAAATTATCTAACACAATCATAACCATAACAAAAAATATTGGTTATCCACTAAAACAACGACATATGGGACTTAGTGATTTCTTTAAAAAAGGTGAAGAAAAGCCAGTGGCTAAACCTGCTACACCAACGCCGACGCCAGCACCGCAAGTAAGTAACGCACCAATTAGTCCTCAACAAGAGATATATGAGGTAAAAAAAGGCGATTCGCTTTCCAAAGTGGCCTTGCAATACTATGGAGACATGAAACAATGGCCTAAAATATTTGAGGCGAATAAAAACCAAATTTCAGACCCTAACAAGATAAAAGTCGGCCTTAAACTGATAATACCGAAATAAAAACTAATAATATCGAAATATGAAAACAGTTCAGAGAATCTTTATTTTCCTTACTTTAATCACCTTTTTCGCACAATGCAAGAACGAGAAAGAGAATGCTATGACAATGATCGCGGGTGAAGGAAGTAAGAGATGGAAGGCTACAAAAGAAGTAAACGCCGCTGGTGAAAAAGAAAAATTATCAAAAGAAGAAAAAAACGAGATCATGCAATTCTATACAAATGGGACTTTTACGATAAACGCTGCAGCTGAGAGCAGTCAAGGTACCTGGACATATGATGACAACGCGAAGAATCTAAGTTTGAAGTTCGGAAGTGCAAACTTTACCGAAAACTTTACTGTATTAGAACTTGAGAAAGACGAAATGAAACTAAAAGCTGGCGATGGCTCTACCATGATAATGGAATCTCAAAAAGATTAAATATTGCGCTTGAGAATATGACAATGTACGTTTGCATTGTCATATTTCTTTTTACATGAAGTCACAAAATTTTCTAATCTTCTTACTCCCATTTTTAGTTTCCTGCTCCGCATGGAAAGATCCTTCCAAATACCGGTTGAGTGATGGCAATTATAAGCTCAGGCAATCTCAATCTGTACGTGAAGCTTACATCAAGCTGAACGAAGATGAGGTTAAAATCCATTATTTATCAACTGACAGTACCGCCAGTAAAATCATAACGATCCTTGCGACCGAAACCGAAGAAGAGAGTCTTGAAAACTTCAAGGCAGTGTGCTTCAAAAGAACCTTTGATATTGACTTCGTGACCGTTCCTTTCAAACTTCGACCTACTAAGAATGATTTTCCTGCACAGTTAAGCACTAATATCAACGGAAGTTTCTTCATCGGGTTCCGATATGATCAATACAAAATAAAGTATAAAAATACTTTGCTCAACACCCACAAGAGAGAAATAAATCACTTTGGCTATAGCCTAGGATTATTCAATGGCTTCGGTGCCACAGCTATGAATCCGTGGGTGACCAATAATAAGATTAACATCGAATATGATGGAGTCGTTTACTTGAAAGGTGTTGCCTTGCTTTTGGGAATTGACAACTTAAACTTTGGTATAGCTTTGGGAATGGATCATTTACTGGACTCGAATAAAAGTTATTGGATTTACCAAGGTACACCTTGGGTGGGAATAACCTTAGGTCTAAATCTAAATTAAAATAAAAAACTATTTGTGATCTTATCGTTAGGGATCAGTTCTACCCTATTGCGCTTTGTCTTTTTGAAGAAGTTCAATAATCTTTTCTTTATCCTTCAAAGCCGCCTCTAGTAAGAGAATTTTTTCTTCCAATGATTTTACTTTTTCAACCAATTCTTTTGAAGATTGAGACGAAGTTGGATATGGTGGCTGGACCTCCATAAACGAATTCTTTTCACCCTCAGGAAGAAAAATTTTCTTATCGATTCTTAGTACATCACAAATTTTGTCTAAAGTCTTTCCCTTCAGCTCATATCGATTTAAGTAGTTTGTAACCTGAGCCCTTGAAATACCCATAAGCTGAGCAAATCCTTCTTGTGTAAGATCTTTTTGCTTGATTATTTTTTTCAACAGCTCCCCTTGATGGACCATCCTTTTCTAATGTAAAATTTCCTCATAAAGACTTGCAAATGTCTATACATTTTATAATTTTGTATATGATATTTACTAGCCAACGCAATTAAATATATTACTTCTGGTATAAAATATCAAACCTGGAATTCTGTGAATAGATATCACGGAACATCTAATTGATAACCAAACGTCAATTAATGCAAAAGGAGTAATTCAAAAGGCACTATACGTTTCATTCTAATGAAAGGATTATTATGTTTCTAGTAGAGATCGAAAAATCACCCACAGGAAGCAGCCTCTTCAAATCTAAACATTTGGCGGAGATCCTTTTCGAAGCTACCAAACGTGGTCAAAAAATATTAGGCCACGAAGAAACGGTTTGGCTAAAGGAAAAGATTTCAAAGAACAAGTGGAAGGTCTTGGCCTCCGGCAGATAAGCGTCTCTTTGGTCCATAATATGCTTAGGCTACAGATTTAATACCCTGATTGTACAAGTTTTTTACCGCCCAATAATTGCTTTATCTCCTCATGTCTTTCCCTTCCTGTTTCGCCGGTTTTACTACCCATCTCCTTCCAAGTTCTAAGGATATCGTCTACTCGATCTTGCGAAGCAGGATGAGTACTTAAAAAATTTGGTACGTCAGCATCTTTCTTTTCATTCAGAAGTTTCTCGAAAAATTTGCTAACTCCTCTAGGGTCATAGGAGGTGTCATACAAATATTTGACTGCATATTCATCCGCTTCTCGCTCATCATTCCTAGAAAATTTCAATACCAACAGATTGCCGCCTAGTCGGAAGAGACTTTCGACATCTCCGCTAAAGACTAAACCTATGAGGAATGACAATCCCATACTTTTAGACATTTGTTTTATGGAATGACGTTGTTCTGCATGAGCGATTTCATGCGCTAGAACCCCCGCCAGCTCAGATTCAGTGTCTAGGTATTTTATAAGCCCAGTGTAAACATAGATATACCCGCCAGGGATACAAAAGGCATTCATGATGGAGTCATTTCTAATAACCTTCAATGTATATGGAAATTCAGATTTGTATTTAATATCATCCGAACTCAGTATTTTATCTCGGATAGATCCTACATATTCGTATACCTGAGGATTTGCGGTGCTGTCTAATACGGGAAATTGAGAAACATCAGCATTTACCTGTTCGGAATATTGCGAGCCCAAACTTTCGTCCACGGAAATTGGGATTAGTTTGGTTATTGTATTACAACCGCTTGATAGCACTAGCAAAATTATAAAGCACAAATTAAGCTTTCCATTAAATAAATTTCTTGAAAATTTCATAGATCCGGATTCTTGAATTGCAACTTTAGCGAATGTTTTTATCAATGAAAAATAAAGCTTTATGTGATTTTCGTATTAGAAATGCAAAAGGCGCTTTTCTATAAATATCAAAGTTTACGCGAGTGAACCATAGATTGGGATCAATCAATTGTAGTAATGACTTTGATCATTATTTTGTTTTTAGCCCCATGATATCTTTACATTATCAAAACAAAAACACTACAACAATGGGAACTATATCAAGAATTAGCACCTACAGCCAGCCGGCTCAACCATTAAACTTTCTAGGCCACTTAGCGGATAACTATTTAAACTGGGCAGATAAGCTGAGCTTCTACCGTTATATGTTAATCGGAATACTAATAATTATTCAAGGCAATATTATCGCTCCACTCAATCTTATACTGATCACCCATGTAAATTTAGGCATGGATTTTATTTTCGTGCCGTTAGTTACTTTGACCACGATGGCAGTTCTCGTGAGTAACATTGCGATGATACCCATGAGATATGTAATGGGTATATTCATAGCTAACTTGGCAATAAACCTTGCGATTGCAGGAATACACTTCGTTCATATTTTCTAAAAATTAATTTCACTTAATAGCATGGCTTAATCGGAGTCATGCTATTAAATTTTTACCTCAGAGCCATCTAACGTTTATCTGGATGTTTCTTAAGTATAATAATTTTTTGACCTGCCAAAATTTCTCTGTTGGAATTAAGGATTAAATCTCCCTCTGCATTAATTGCACCCATTACACAAATGCCTTCCGATGTTGCATTTATTTGTTGAACTGATTTCCCTTTGTATTCGGAAGGAAAGTTCTCAAATGAAATCTCTTCAAAGTACAAATTGTCGATATACTTGGAACCTAACATCCCAAGAAAATTTTCTTCACCTAGCCGGGTAATAAGAGATGCCATATGAGCGCCTCCAATATGCTCTGGTATCACTACATGATCCGCTCCAGCACGCTTGAGCTTTGACAAGGAGGATTCCTCTGACGCCCTACTTATTACCACAATATTTTTATTATGCTCCTTCGCGGATAGCACTACATAGACGTTATCAGTATCTTTAGGCAAAGTGGTAATCAATGCTCTGGCATTTTTTATGTTTGCCGAAACCAACACGTCATCGTCAGTGGCATCACCCTTTATATGCAGGATACCTTCCAGGCCATCATGAGCGGGATTATTACCTATGTTCTCAATTACAACAAAGGGAGTTTTAGACCGCACCAACTCCTCAGCAACCTTCCTCCCATTTCTACCAAATCCGCAAAGGATGATGTGGTCTTGCAGTTTGTCAATTTTGTTTTGCATCATAAATTCTATGTAAACGTTTTTTAAATCACCTTGAATGATGAGTGATGTGAAGGTGGTGAGGCTGTAAGCAAAAATTCCAATGTTACAAATAATAAGGCAGCTTGTAAAAATTTGACCAGCCATTGACAAGGGGTGAACCTCCATAAAACCTACAGAGGCCAGAGTGATGATTGTCATATAAAAAGCCTCTACAAATTTGTAGCCTTCGATCGACATGAACCCAATAATTCCCGCAGCGGCTAAAGATAGTATTAATCCTATAGCCCAATAAAAGCGCTTTAGAAAGGGATTGCGGGATAAAGAATGTAAGATACCTAAGGAACCAAATTTCAAAACTAATTTTATTAAATAACTATGTTTATAAATATAATCATTTCTGACGATCAAGTTGAAGACTGCCGAAATTGATTTCAGCTCCATGTCATTGACGTAAGAGAAGAAATTAAGTTTTTAGCTGACATTTCCGCTGATGAAATAAAAAAGTTAAGGATTGTCACGAGGGTTTTCATCAATTTACAACTAGCTCAAATTGAAGTTAAACCTAAACTAGTAATTGATAGAATGCCATGCATTTTTGCGACGTGGTCTTCTCGTACCCTTGTACACCTATGTTGAAAAAAAATCTAACAAAATGTCGCCTAAGGTACGATAACCGTTCTTTTAGCATAATTCAGTCCAGTAAATATTCCATACCCCCCGGTCACATTAGATTGTATTGCTGATGCTTGGCCGAATGGATTAGAATTCGCCCGCACTGCACCTTCTGTGCTTTCAAGGAACTTATAGTGGTCTCGTGTAAGGTTGA
>DASVUU010000526.1:0-9186 GCA_036386935.1 Cytophagaceae bacterium
ACTAGCTCCATTTTGGGCGATTCGTATTCGTGACAAACCACTGTTGGTAAGAGTGAGTGAACTTTGGAAAGCATCTGCTGCCGTTGAAGAGAACGTTAAGACTCCACTAGCACCGGTTGCATTATTTATTATAGTTGTTGGTCCTCTGAAGGTATTGCTCCCATATAAATTGTCTGCTGTGCTTCCTGATCTTGCTAAAGTTGTAGTTCCGGTGGTGGTGTTGGTTTGGTTAAAGCTGCTACCTCTAATGTCCACAAATTTTAAACAGGTTACGCTATTATTTCTATGCAAAATTGAGTTAAAAATCTCTACATTACTGGCTCCCGAGAAAGTAAAGTTCCCCTCTAGTATGCTAGACTTCAAAGCAAATGTTGCGGTGCCTGTCAAAGTAAGTGTATGCCCAGTATTGGTAGCCCCTGATAACTGCGTAAGTCTCGTAATATTTAAAAGTCCACCAGTGTAAGCCATAGGATTAGAAATTCCCTTGTTGTTTGCCAAAATTGAGATCCCTCCTCCGGAATTGTCTCCAAACTCTATATTGCCAGTTCCCTGGCCCACGACATAAATGTTTCCATTATAATAATTGGTATATAAACTTGAGTTAGACATGTATATACTGGAGTTCAAGGATGTTTTTAAGGTAATGTCATCGCCATAGGTGTCTCCTCCAGTAGAATTCGCCATTACTAGCCCATCGCCTGAGTTTTCAATGGTCGTAACCCCCTTAAAATAATTGTTGCCATTATATAAATCCCAACCTGATCCAGTCTTCCTAATAGCGGTCGTACCCGACACCGTGTTTGTGCTGCAGCTATTGAAGTAGATATTTGAACACGTAATTGTCACGTTTCTTTGCATTGTGGAACTCAATACTTCTACGCTGTTTAGATCGCTAACGGTAATATTTCCTTCTAAAGTGCTGTTTTTCAACGTGAATGTGGCCGTACCAGTCAAAGTGAGGTTATGGCCTGTGTTTGTAATACCTGATGATTGTGTAAGCTTAGTAATTCTTAATCTCCCTCCAGTGTAAGCCAAAGGATTAGAAATTCCTTTGTCGTTCGCCAAAATCGAGGTCCCGCCTCCAGAATTGTCTCCAAATTCTATATTGCCAGTTCCCTGGCCCACAACATAAATGTTTCCATTATAATAATTGGTATATAAATTCGAGGTAGACATGTAGATACTTGAGCTCAAGGATGTTTTTATTGTAATGTCACCGCCATAGGTATCTCCTCCAGTAGAATTCCCCATAAACAGCCCGTCGCCGGAGTTTTCAATAGTCATGACCCCCTTAAAATAATTTCCACCATTATTGAAATCCCAACCTGGTCCATTCTTCGTAATAGTGGTTGTTCCAGAAACCGTGTTGGTGCTGCAGCTTTGGATGGAAAGCTTTGTTGTATTTAAAGTGAGTGACTTCTGGAAAGTTGATGAATTGAGATAGGCAGCGGACCCATAATCACCAGTCCCTGAAGCGCCATTGGAAGTTGTCAAACTTACGTTTTCTTTAAAGACTGAATTTTTCTTAATAGTTACCCAAGAAGAAATTCCGCCGGTATACGTAAGAGGCCCGCCAAATGTGCTGTTTGTTATTTCTAAGCCAACATTAGAAGTTGTTGTGAGCACATTTGCTGTACTGCCTAGTTGAGTAATGTAATTTAATGAAATATAACCTTTAGAGGTAGTTCCAGTAGTAAAAATCGCTTTGCCTGATGCTATAGTGGCGGTTCCGCTTCCGTCTGGATTTCCAATTTCTAATACCTGATCACTAAGATTAGCTACGCTAATATAAATGTTGCCATTATAAGTAGTGTTACCTGCTCGCGCAAATTTTGTTTGGCCAACCCCTGCGCTATTCATGTACACGTCTTTATTATAGGTCGTAACGCCGTAGGAGGTACTTGTCTCCATTTCGAACCCATTGCCGTTTGTGCTATCAGTTAGATAAGTAACTCCATGAAAGGTATTTCCGCCGCATGGCCCGTCAAACGGGTTGCTATCTGAGGACTTCCTTTTTATTATGGTAGTCGTTGCACCAGGGTTGCCACTAAATACATTGCTTTGGTTGTAAGCATATCTGTATCTAATATGATTTGTTCCGTTTAAAACGTTGTCTATAAAATCGAACTGGTCTGTCGCATGCATAGTAACATTGCCAGTCACATTATTGGATCGAAGATCGCCTGAACTGAATGTTGAATTTATCGAACCGGCCATCGTGCAATATCTTATACTAATAGAAGCGGATTCTGTGAGCATAAGGTCATTTACTTTTGTACCTAGTTGCGTGACTCTAAAAATTCGAAGCCCTCCCGTTGCAAACTTCCCAACTTTGGCTATCATAACGGCGTTGTTGTTCAACGTGATCGTACCACCATTTCCAAACCAATTGTCTCCCCCTGAATCTTCAAAAAATATGGTGTCGTTGAAAGTTACGTTTCCCGCGTCAGCTACAGTTAATCTAGAGTTCCCTACTTTGAAGGCTGCCGTCTTAATAAAAACATCTCCTGAACTTGCTGCTTCCCATCCACAGTTTCCGTTCATTATAAAGGTAGCAGATTGCTTATAGGTAGTCCCACCACCCGACCAATTGCAACTTCCACCCGTTTTTGTGAAGGAAACAATACCATTGAATGTGGTATTTTTCATCTCCCAGATGTCTTCGCATACGACCACAAAGTTAGCTGAGTGTGTACCACCATTAACTAAAAAAGAATTTCCGGTACAGTTCAGGGTTCCTGTGGTGCTACTTGTAGTAGCAGTTACGGAACTAGCAACTATATTGGTATATTTAAGAACATTTAGGGTGAAGCTTTGCAAGGCTAAAGTGCCCCCAGTCATTTTTAAGCCTTCGATCGACATGCCGCTGCTTGTCAAAGTCACGGTACCCGCATTTATAAGTGCCTCGTCAGCACTTCCTGGGACTACACCGCCCGACCATTTTGTAGGGTCAGAGAAATTACCAACTGTTCCATCCCAAGTCCTTAAGGCCCCCAAGGAATGAAGTGCTGGTGTTAAACATATGCTTACCAGGATTAGGCACTTAAATAGAAAAGAGCCGTTGACTTTTGTGGAAGGGGCTACACAAAGGATTTTTGAGGTTGAAATTAAATTCTTTTTCATAAGTATTCAGATAAAAAATCTGCTTATCCTTAAATTAGATTATCTAACTATAGATATATTCACTTTTACGCGAAGGAAAGAATCAAGTTTTTTTTCAGCTGATTGAATGTATTGATTGCGACAATTTGGCCCTATCGGCAAATTTTTTTCGATATTCAACCTCTTTATATAGATAAAAATTACTATCTATTTGTAGAGTTACTTCATCATTAAACTTGTTATGAATAGAAAATACAGCAGTCTCTTTCAAAAAAAAGGTATCCAATCGATCTCCTTTGAATCAGAAATAGGATTGGAAGCAAACAAACTAAATAGAACGCTCTCCTTGCGGGACCTTACCTCGATGGGAATCGCTGCCGTTGTAGGTGCGGGTATTTTTAGTACCATCGGCAATGCTAGCGCAGCTGGAGGCCCGGCAGTTTCAGTCTTATTTATTTTTACCGCTGTGGCATGCCTTTTTTCAGCCTTATGCTATGCCGAATTTGCGTCTGGGATACCCTTTGCGGGAAGTGCCTATACGTATGCCTATGTTTCATTTGGAGAAATCATAGCATGGATCATTGGCTGGGATTTATTAATGGAATATGCGATAGGAAATATTGCTGTGGCTATTTCATGGTCAGACTATTTTACATCCTTGCTAACAGGCTTAAATATTCCTTTCCCTTCTTACTTAACTATGGATTATTTGTCTGGGCATAGAGCTTACATTCAAGTTTATGAAGGCTTAATGAAAGGAGGGAGTCCGAGTACATTTTCTCATGTCCAACTAGAACTTTACAAGGCTTATGTATCTGCACCTTCCGTTTTCGGTGTAAAATTGATATTTGACCTTCCCGCATTGGGGATTACTTTCTTAATTACCTGGCTTGTGTACATTGGCATCAAAGAATCAAAAAATATTGGAAATATACTTGTCGCGATAAAATTAGTTGTAATCCTCCTTGTCATTGCAGTAGGTGCCTTTTATGTTTCTCCTGCGAATTGGATACCCTTTGCACCTAACGGTTTGTCTGGCGTCTTGAAGGGTGTTTCCTCGGTCTTTTTTGCTTACATAGGTTTTGACGCTATTTCCACCACTGCAGAGGAGTGCAAGAATCCCAAGGAAGATCTGCCGAAGTCTATGTTTTATTCCTTAGGCATCTGTACAATACTATATGTGCTAATTACTTTGGTTCTGACGGGCATGGTCAAGTACTCCAAGCTCGGAGTAGGCGATCCTTTAGCATTTGTATTCCAGGAGAAGGGCCTCGATATTTTGTCAGGAATTATTTCAATCAGCGCCATTGTAGCGATGACAAGTGTTTTGCTTGTTTTTCAATTGGGGCAACCAAGGATCTGGCTTTCTATGAGTCGAGATGGCTTGCTTCCTCCAGTATTTGCAAGAATCCATCCCAAATTTAAGACGCCTTCATTTTCTACCATTGTTACCGGCTTTGTAGTCGCTATCCCAGCCATGTTTATGAATCTGACGGAGGTAACGGATCTTTGTAGTATTGGGACATTGTTTGCATTTATAGTAGTATGTGGCGGCATACTTGTGAAGCCTAAAGATGAGGGCAGGGGATTTAAGGTGCCTTATATAAATGGCAAATATATAGTCGCCACGTTAGTTGTGTCTGGCCTATTGATTACCTCGCTGTTCTTCAAGGGGTTCTTTGCAAATATCTTTAACGACCTTTTTTCAATGGATTTCAAACACATTCTCACTACCTTGTTTTTGTTATTCTGTGTTGCAATAGCTGTTCTGTCCTATATAAAAAGCCTATCGCTTATACCCGTTTTAGGGCTAATTATAAACCTTTACCTGATGACGGAATTAGGTATTACCAATTGGCTTAGATTTCTATTCTGGCTGGCAATAGGCTTGCTGGTTTATTTTTTATATGGAAAATCGCACAGCTTGATAAATAAGACGAAAGAAAAATGATGGTCTAATCTCTTCCAAACAATTATTTAGACATTCGGTTTATCAAAAAAATCCAATATCATTCAATTTTCGGCGAATACCCTAATTTAAACATTGTTTATTTATGAAGAAAACTAGACTAAACTTACTGAAATCAGCCTGCGTTTTTTTAGCATTTTCAATCACAAGCTGCGACCAAAAATCCAGCAAAGAAAATGCTGGTGATACAAAAGCTGAGAATAATATTAATACCTATTCATCCATTTCATTGGATAATCAAAATGGGCAAGGTTCAAGCTATTTTGATGTAGAAAAAAATGTAACCTATAGTGATTCTACGGCGGATGCCAATCTTGCTTCCATAGACATCATCGCTTATGACGACTCGGTACAAGGTCCGATTTTGGCGGCCCCCAGCGACTCCTTATTGAATATTAGGAGGCCAAATATTTCCGGGTGGACGGCCAAGAATAAAACGTATTTTAAATTTACCAAAGTGACACCGGAGCAGTTCGATACAATTTCTTCCGAAGCTACTTTGCTAAAAGAGGCTGGAGTCGCTTCTGACGCACCACTAGAGACCAAGATACAAATCGACGCCAACAAAGTGGTCGCTTTTCAAATTGATCAATCTGGTAAATATGGACTTGCAAAAATTGTAAGTGTGAGTGGTTCTACCTCAAACCCGGGCAAGATTGCAATGGAAGTAAAAATGCAAAAATAATATCGAAAGTTTAAAGTATTTCAGAGCGACCTTATTATCTGAGGTCGCTTTTTTTATTAGCTATTGTTATTGCTTATGATTAATTTCCTTATTGTTTATTTTTAAATTTTTAGGCTTCTTTGCCACTGAAAAAAACAATTATATCTTATATCAATGAAGGGTATTCGCATCCTAAAACTCAAGGTCAATTTCTTTTTAATTTTTTTATATCAAGTCTCCTCGGCGCAATTGCCATCGTCTTTTGTAAATCCTATGATTGGTACCGGCGGTCATGGACATACGTTTCCTGGACCGACACGACCATTCGGTTTGGTGCAACTGAGTCCTGATAATAGGAGTAATAATTCGGAATGGGACTGGGCCTCCGGGTATCATATTAGTGACACCAACATCGTAGGTTTCAGCCATACACATTTGAGTGGTACCGGTCTTGGAGATTTGGGAGACATACTACTGATGCCCTACGTCGGCCCAAACCCCTTCGTTGAAAACAACAATAAAGGTTACGCTTCTGGCTTTGATCGTACAAGCGAAAAGGCATCGGTCGGTTTCTATAGTGTTTATCTGAAGAAACCTCAAGTGAAGGTAGACTTGGCTGCCACAGAAAAGGTTGGTATGCATAGATATACCTTTCCTCAAAGTAATCAATCAAAGATTGTGATAGACTTAGTTCATAAAATCTTTTGGGGAAATATTGACGAAGGGCAACTGAAAATAGAAAATGACAGCACCATTTCTGGCTACAAAATTTTAGGCTCCGGTTGGCAACGACATCGTAGAATTTATTTTTTGATAAAATTCTCAAAACCATTCATTGAGACGGCCTTAGGAGATAAAAATCAAACCGACGAGTCAAATTTCATAGGCGCAAGATTTCATAGAAGCGCAGGAGCAAAGGGCTATGTAAGCTTTGATACGAAGGCGCAAGAACAAATACTAGTTAAAGTTGCGATATCTGCTGTAAGTTTAAAAAATGCTGTAGAGAATATGACGGAAATTCCTTATTGGGACTTTGATAAAACTGTTTCTGAAACTAAAGCAGCATGGGATGGGATTTTAAATGGCATTAAAATCCAAGGTTCGGAAAAGCAAAAGCAGATTTTTTATAGTTCTTTATATCACGCTATGATTGCACCAAATCAAATAGCAGATTCTAACGGTGAGTACATGGGGCCGGATTACATGGTGCATAGAAGTGTTACTGGAAAATATTATTCGACGTTTTCACTATGGGATACCTATAGGGCAGCACATCCGCTATACACCTTGATTGCACCGGACAAGGCGTCCGATATGGTTTCAAGTATGATTGAACATCATAATTACAACGGCTACCTTCCAATATGGACTCTTTGGGGCAGTGAGAATCATTGCATGATTGCTAATCATAGCATTCCCGTAATTGCGGATGCCATTCTAAAAAAAATCTATACCAAGGATTTGGATAAAGTCCTAGAGGCAATGGTAATAAGCTCTACCCAAGACCATCCTCAGTCACCATGGGAACGTGCCAATTATGAGAGGAGGGGTTATTTTCCATATGAGATGGAGCATGAAAGTATTTCCAAAACGTTAGAATGCTCTTTCAACGACTGGTGTGTTGCTCAGGTGGCAAAGAAGCTAGGAAAGACAGAGGTAGAACAGCGTTTTTTAATGCGATCTATGAATTATAAAAACTTATTTTCTCCAACCAATAAATTGATGGTGCCAAAAGACAAGGAGGGTAACTGGAAAAAAGCCTTTGATCCTGCTTTACTAGGGTCTGGAGACGTTACTGAAGGAAACTCCTGGCAATATACCTGGTCGGTGCAACATGATCCTGCGGGGCTTATAGGATTGTTTGGAAGTAAAAAAGAATTTTTGCGAATGCTTGACAGCACATTCAATGAAAACAATAAACCAAAAAATGTTTTGCCTGATGTGTCGGGGCTAATAGGGCAATACGCCCATGGAAATGAACCCAGTCATCACATCGCTTATTTATACAATTATGGCGGGCAACCTTGGAAAACCCAAGAAAAAATAAGTCGCATATTGAGAGAACAATACGACAACACTCCTGACGGTATCTGCGGAAACGAAGATTGCGGTCAGATGTCTGCTTGGTATGTTTGGAATGCAATAGGGCTTTATCCACTTAACCCTGCTTCAGGAAATTACGACTTTGGCAGTCCATTGTTCTCAAGGACAGACTTGGCGTTAAGCAAAGGGAAAATATTTACTATAAAAGCCGACAAAGTATCTCCTAAGAACATATATATCCAATCTATAAAACTAAATGGACGGCCATATCATAAGCTCTATATAACTCATGCCGATATTATGGGGGGCGGAGTTCTAGAATTTGAAATGGGAAGCAAACCAGATGCAAAATTAGCTAGTTTCGCATTGCCAAAATAAGTGAAAGGAGGTGTTATTGCCTAGACTTTCTGGTAAGAACCAATCTTATATACCGATATCTTTATAGTTGCTATCTTTAACCTATTTTAAAGCTAATACGTGGGAGCTTAAATTTAGGATCCATAAAAGTTGTTTAAGGCACCGAGGGTATTAAAAGGTATTATTTTTTTTCATAATTGATAAATACAGATCCTATAAGTGTAAAAAGTATAGGCATTTAGCTAAATTAAAAAAATGCGATTATAGCGCATTTTACACTTTTTATCGATTTATTTTCAATGCATTGCTCAATAAAGCCTTTTAAAATCGACCCCAATATTGTTAACTTTGAACATCTTCGACCACTCATTCCGCTAGATAATTAAAAAAAAACGTTCCTATTTTTACATATAAAAACATGCATAATTTACTCAAGAAAGCTCTAATTGTCCTTCTAATAATCTGGGTACAATATCCATTTATTGGATTCTCCCAGGAATTAAAGGTTGATATTTCCCGCACAGCCTTCAGCACTTATGGCTCCTATATGGCCATCTCTAGAACTGCAGGAGAAGATAATATTGAAAACCTTTATTTGAGAGATGTTTCAGGAAACAGACTTTGGAATTGGAATGGTATCTTTAAAATTGAAGTGATAAAAAATGGCAGTGCTGTTAGTTATAAAACGGTTGTCACACCTGAAAGGCTTACGCTAAAAGTTAATGACAACGAAACCATTGAGTTTGCTTTTCAAGATATAGATGCAATCAGAATTCGCGGCAACAACCTAAGTTTAAGACTCACGCAGACGATCAAAGATGTCAATAGTTATTACATTCCTTTGAAGGATAATGCAATTCGTGCGCAAATGGGTGGATATGCACACTATTACATCAAGGCAATGTCTGGCAAAATGGATGTTGATGGGATTCAAACTTTAGAACGCGGCGAGAGAGACAAGCTGCACTTGATCTTAGACTTTAAGCCCGCAGAGAATGGCATATTTAATGTTGCTGTTCAACAGTATACAACAGGTATCAAAAAAGTAGAT